>CANJOX010000488.1 GCA_947475795.1 Gemmatimonadota bacterium | reverse complement strand
CCCCACCTTCTTCATATCGTCACCGTGACCGGCGATACCGACCACCAGCGTCGAGAACAACAGCGGCACGATCAACGATTTGATCATGCGCAGGACGATGTTCGCGAACGGCTTGAGGTTCGGCGCGAAATCGGGCGCGAGCCAGCCGATCAGGATGCCGATGATCATCGAGATGACGATCCACTGCGAGAATCCGATCCCGAGGAATCCCTTGCTCGGTGCCGCCGGCGACGCGCTGGATGACTGATGAGCCATGATGCTGGTTTGAGGAGACGTGGTACGGCTGGTGACTTATTCGGGCGAGACCGGTGCGTTCCCGCGACGCAGCACCGAGTTCTTGTACCCGTAGACGAAGTAGAGCGAGAGTCCGATGACCATCCAGATGGCGAAGGCCTTCCAGGCGCTGGACGGCAATCCGCGCATGACGAACACGCAGGCACCGGCCCCACCCAGTGTCACGAACCACACGAACGGGACGCGGAACGGACGATGGCGTTCGGGTTCACGGATGCGCAGCACGAGCACGCCGATGCACACTACGGAGAACGCGGCAAGCGTACCAATGTTGGTCAGGTCGTAAGTGGCAGCATCGTCCGCGAGCAGCGAACCGAGGGCCACGGCGACACCGGTGATGATCGTCGTGACGTGGGGCGTACGCGTCTTCGGGTGCAGCTTGGCCGCGAACTTGGGCAGCAGGCCGTCGCGCGCCATGGCGTAGAAGATGCGCGGCTGTCCGTACTGAAACACCAGCAACACCGCGGACATCGAGACGACGGCACCGGCCGCGACGATCCAGCTGGCGGTGGAGAGCCCGGCGATCGAGAGCGCCTTGGCCAGCGGGTCGCTGCTGCGCAGCTGTTCGTACGGCACGAGACCGGTGGCCACGAAGCCCACGATCACGTAGATCAGCGTGCAGACAGCCAGGCCGCCGAGAATCCCGATCGGCAGATTACGCTGCGGATTCTTGGTTTCTTCCGCGGCCGTGGAAATCGCATCGAAGCCGATGTAGGCGAAGAAGACGATCGCGGCGCCTTGGTGAATGCCGCGGAACCCGTTCGGGGCGAACGGCTTGTAGTTCGCGGGATCGATGTGCATGCCACCGACGATCACGAACAGCGCCAGCACGAGCAGCTTGATCACCACCATGATGTTGTTGGCGCGGGTGCTCTCCTTCACACCCTTGAGCAACAACAGGGTGATCGCGACCACGATGCCGAAGGCCGGCAGGTTCACGAGAATGGGGATGCCGGCGATGTGCGGGGCCGACTCCATCAATCCGCGAATGGCGGGATCACCACTGGCCTTCACGTTCCAGTAGCCGTGCGTGAGCCATCCGGGGAGGTCGACACCGAACCCTGACAGCAGCGACGTGAAGTAGCCCGACCATCCGATGGCGACGGCGACATTGCCGACCGCGTATTCGAGGATGAGGGCCCAGCCGACAATCCAGGCCACGATCTCACCGAGGGTGGCATACGAATACGCGTACGCGCTGCCCGCCTGTGGAATCATGGCCGCGAGTTCGGCGTAGCACAGCGCCGCGAGCCCACACACGGCACCGAGCAGCACGAACGAGAGGACGAGCGCAGGCCCGGCGCCGTAGCGGATGACGGTGCCGTCGGCGAGCGTTTCACCCGCGGCGGCCGTTCCGAGCGACGAGAAGATACCAGCACCGATGACGGCGCCGATGGCCAGCATGACAAGGTCGCCAGCGCCGAGCGTACGGCGCATACCATTGCCGCTTTCGTCAGCGGCGGCGATCGGCTTTCGATCAAACAGCCCCATGGGCCCTCGGATCGGGGGGGGAGGAGCGCGCCATGTGGGGAGAGCGGAGGCGGGCGCGCGGGTACATCGTGCGCGCAAGCTACTGTCGGGTCACGCGTACGGCGAGCCTACAGCGAGTACGTGATTTCGGCTTTGCCGCGGACGGGGACGCCCTGCGCGTTGACAGCGGGGCGAAAGCGGATGGCGACGAGCGCCTCACGCAGCTTTCGGTTGTACGCGCCATCTCGGGTCGGCGTGAACTGCAGGTCCATCACTTTGCCCGTCGAGTCGACTTCGAATACGACGACGACGGTGCCCTTGGCTTTATTGGGAACGGGCAGCGGGGGCAGGAACAACTCGGTGGGCGCGGGCGGATACACCGTCCCCGGCCCGCCACCGGTACCCGGGCCCACGCTAGTGCCCTTGCCGGTGCCTACGCCGGATCCAACCCCTCCACCGCTGCCAGGCCCTGACCCAGCGCTTCCATCGGTTCCAGAGCCCCCGCCTGTGCCCGTCACCGCCGACTTGGCGTCGGCGGCATCGGTGGCGGACGGCTGCGTGGGAGCGGCCGGCTGCTGTTGCGGCTTGACCACCGGCGGCGGGGGCGGCGGTGGGGGCACGATCGGCTTGACCGTGGGCGGCTTTATCAGCGGCGGGGGCGGCGTCGGCGCGGGTGCCATGCGAACGAACTGGAGTCGTTCATCCTTGGCGATACCACCGGTGCCGCGGTTTCCACCGCCACCACCACCCGCCGGGCCCAAGCCACCGGCCCCTAGCACTTCGCGGATCATTTCCGGCGACGTGAACGGAACGATGAGCAGGATGATGATCAGCAAATGAATCCCGATGCTGATCAGCAGACTGCGGACGCGACGCTGGTTGCCCACCGGCACGCCGATAGGCGGTCGGTACCGCGGGCGTTCCGGCGGCGGGAGATCGGCGGTGTCTGGTAGCGACGGAGGCGTTGGCGTCATTGAGAATCGAGGGGTGAGATCTATACAACGTACAACGGCGGACGATCCCTTTGGGTTCGCCCGCCGTGGTCACGACGTGGATCTCGTGGGTGGGCGCGTTCCCGATGCCGGGCCCGCGCCACACATCACTTCGGCGGAACGCCGATGACCTTTACCCCGGCGCCGCGAGCCTGGTCCATAGCCCAGATCACAGCGGAGTACTTCACCGTGGTGTCGCCCTTCACGAAGATGATCTTCTCCGGACGGGGATCGTAGATCGACTT
>CANJOX010000487.1 GCA_947475795.1 Gemmatimonadota bacterium | reverse complement strand
TACGGCACGACCACCACACGCGATCCGCAAACCGCGAGCACCGACTTCCTCGCGTATACCGATCGCGTGGAGTCGGGCGAGATGATCGGCCCTCGCATTTATACCACGGGCCCCGGCGTGTTCTCAGCGGAGCCGGTGCGCGACTACGCGCATGCGAAAGAGATCATGACGCGGTACGCGAAGTACTACGACACCAAGACGCTCAAGATGTACATGAGCGGCAACCGTCAGCAGCGGCAGTGGCTGATCATGGCGGCGAAGGAGCTTGGCATCATGCCGACCACCGAGGGCGGCCTCGATCAGAAGCTCAACCTCACGCACGGCATCGACGGCTATCCGGGCATCGAGCACACGCTGCCGATCACGCCCAAGTTCGAAGACGTCTTCGAGTGGTACAAGGCGACGCAGGTGACCAACTCACCCACGCTGATCGTGGAATACGGCGGCCCGTTCGGCGAGGGGTGGTTCTACCAGACGGAAGATCTGCTCAACGACGCGAAGCTTCGTCGCTTCACGCACCCCGTGGACTTCGACACCAAGGTGCGTCGTCGTGGCGCGGGGAACGCGCCCGGACCGGCGGGCTTCGCGGTGAAGGAAGAGTACGCGATGTGGCAGCATGGCGAGGACATTGCCAAGACCGTGGCGGCCGGTGGTCGCATCGGGGTGGGCAGCCACGGCCAGCTGCAGGGACTGGGCATGCACTGGGAGCTGTGGCTGATCCAGTCGGGCGGCCTCTCCACGCATGATGCGCTGCGTGCAGCCACGATCGTTGGCGCGGAAGCGATCGGACTGGGCAGCGAGATCGGGTCGCTGGAAGCAGGCAAGTTCGCCGATCTGATCGTGCTCGACCGCGATCCGCTGCTGAACATCCGCAACAGCAACAGCGTGTCGATGGTGATGGTCAACGGCCGCCTGTTCGACGGCAACACGCTGGACGAAGTGTATCCGCGCAAGAAGCCCTTGGTGCGTCAGCCGTGGACGTACACCGTGCCGACGGCGGCGGCGGGGATCCGGCCGTAGGCGGTCCGAAGTAGGGACCGACTTAAAGCACCGATCACGCGGAGACGCCGAGAGCGCAGGGAACGCAGAGGGGACCGGTTGGTTCTCTGCGACCTCTGCGCTCTCTGCACCTCTGCGTGATCTTTTCTATTGGCGGTCGCGTGACGCACGCCTGCGTCTTAGACCGCACCCAGCTGCACAGCGATCTCCAGCAGCATCTCGTCATTCCCACGTGCCGCAATCAGCGACAGGCCGATCGGGCAGCCGTGCAGCGTGCCGAAGGGCAGGCTCACCTGCGGCAGGCCACCTAATCCCGCCATGCACAGCAGCGCCAACGCGCGCTCACGAAACGCCACGGTTTCCGCCGGCGGTAGCTTCAGCCGCGGCGCGATGTCGGGTACCGTGGGGAGCACCAGCACCGCATTGTCTGCCAGGAGCGCATCGAGCCGCGCCATGATGTCCGCGCGCCGCTCGCGCATGACCGCGACCTCGTGCGGCTGCACCTGCGCCACGGCGTCAAAGCGCGGGCCCACCTGCGGACCGAACGTAGGGCGCACGCGGGTGACCCACGACCGGTGCATGGTCCAGATGTCGTCGTACTGCAGCACGCGGAACACGTCGAACCAGGCCGCCAGTCCGTCGTCGCTGACCGTGACCGGCTCGGCGTCACCAAGCAGCGCCGTCACGCGCGCGAGGGCCGGCGCGAGCGCGTCGGCCGCGCCGGGCAGCGCGAGGGCAAAGGCGTCCTCTGCCAGCAACACACGCCCGGGTGCGGCCGCCGTTCCGCCCAGCAGCACGTTGCCCACACGGGCCAGCAGCGCCGCGTCGCGGGCGAACCAGCCCACGGTATCGAAGATCGGCGCCAGCGGGCACGCCCCCTGCAGCGAGACGCGCCCGTGCGTGGGCCGGATGCCGTAGACGCCGCAGAAGCTCGCCGGCGCGCGCACCGAGCCGCCGGTGTCGCTGCCGATCGCAAAGTCCACCAGGCCGCCCGCCACCGCGGCGGCCGACCCGCTGGAGGAGCCGCCCGGGACGCGGTCCGGCGCGGCCGGGTTGATTGGCGTGCCGTAGTGCGCGTTCTCACCGGTCAGGCTGAACGCCATTTCCTCGGTGTGCGTCTTGCCCGAGAGATGGGCGCCCGCCTCGAGCAGCTGCGTAGCCACGGCGGCGGTGTCCGACGCCGCGTCGTGCGTGGCCAGCCAATCGGGGCTTCCGAAGCCCGTGTGATGGCCGGACACATCGAAGATGTCTTTGAGCCCGAAGGTCAGCCCGTGCAGCGGCCCGCGGTCGGCACCGGCCCGCTCCACATGTGTATGACGGCAGAACGCGCCGAGGTGATCACGATTGAGAATGCTGATGCCGGGTTGTCGCATGCTAGCGCTTCACCGGCTCCGACCGCAGAAAGTCGATGCCTCCCGCCTGCTGCCCCACATCCACCGACGCCACCTTGGTGAGCGTCGCCAGGTCGATCACGTCCACCGTACCCGGCTCCGAGCCCACGCCTTCCACGGAGATGAACGCGTAGCGGTCGTCGTCGCTCACCGCGATGCCGTGCACCACCTTGCGGGTGGTGGGAATGCGCGCGAGTTCCTTGCCCGACACCGCATCGAACACCGAGACCGAGGCATCACGCTTATTGGTGGCGATGAGTCGCGCGCCGTTGTGCGTGGTGGCCAGGTTGTACACGCCCGGGCCGGCCGGAATCCGGCGCACCAGCGTCCACGACTTGGTGTCGATCTCCAACAGATCGCTCGACTTGTTGCACGCCACCCACACGCGCGCACCGTCGCGCGAGGGCTGCGCCCACGTGGGCGAGCAGGAGATGTCGCCCGGCTTGGGCGGCTCCATACCATGTCCGGACATGTCGGCGGCCGCCGCGCCATGCCCGGTATGGTCACCCGCGCCACGCTCGGGCGGCGCACCCGTCATACCCATCTCCTTCCCCTTGGTGAGGAAGAAGTGCCGGCTCACCGACAACGTGCTGGCGTCGATTTCGGCCAGCG
>CANJOX010000486.1 GCA_947475795.1 Gemmatimonadota bacterium | reverse complement strand
TCGAACTTCGTGATGTCAGCGCCCCCGGAGACTCCCGAGAGCAATGACTGCCAGGTCGTCGCCACGTCGTTGCCGACAGGCGTAACGGCACCAAGCCCCGTAACGACGACCCGCCGCCGCATTAGCCTGCGACCTTCGCCTCAAGGTAGGACACCGCATCGCCGACCGTGCGGAGCTTCTCGGCATCCTCATCGGGGATGTCGATGTTGAATTCCTTCTCGAACTCCATGACCAGTTCGACGATGTCGAGCGAGTCGGCGCCGAGGTCTTCGATGAAGCTCGCCTCGGGCGTGAGCTTCTCGCGCTCCACTCCGAGCTCCTTTTCGATGATATCCTTGATCTTCGACGCGTGATCCGACATAGGAACGATCCTCTGGGATGTTGGAGTAGTTGAGAGTGCGGAACTTAGCCATGCAATGGCGTCGCTGGGAGGGCTTGACGGCAAGAACCGCAAAGTCCGTCCCCCGCCACCGGCCACCTTACATGACCATGCCGCCGTCCACCACGAACACCTGACCAGTCACATAACTGGTCAGGTCTGAAGCGAGCACAGCCACCATGCTCGCGATGTCCTCGGCGCTGCCGAGGCGCTCGAGCGGAATCCCCGCACTGAGCGCACTGCGGGCTTCCGGTGTCATCGCGGCCGTCATGTCGGTGTCGATGAAGCCGGGAGCCACCACGTTGGCCAGGATATTCCGCGACGCGAGTTCCTTGGCGATCGACTTGGTCAAGCCGATCAACCCCGCCTTGCTCGCCGCGTAGTTGGCCTGCCCCTTGTTGCCGATCAGACCGACGACGCTGGCCACGTTGATGATGCGGCCATATCGACGCTTCATCATGCCCCGTGAGGCGGCACGGCAGGTTGCGAACGCCCCGCGCAAGTTCGCGTTGATCACCGCATCCCAGTCGTCGTCCTTCAGGCGCATGAGCAGATTGTCCCGCGTCAGGCCGGCGTTGTTGACGAGAATGTCGAGCTGGCCGAAATCCCTTTCGACCGCCTCCACTAGCGCGATGGCCTGCGCGGTCTCGGAGACGTCGGCGGCGTAGCCGCGCGCCTCGACGCCGGTTTCTGCGACGATCTCCTGCGCGGCGGCGTCCGCGCGGGTCTGATCGCGACCGGTCACCGCAACGCGAGCCCCGGCGCTCGCCAACGTGCCGGCGATCGCGCGTCCGATGCCTCGGGTCGATCCGGTGACCAGCGCCACACGCCCGGTCAAGTCGATGCGAAGTCCGCTCATGAGACAATCGTGGAGTTCGAGTTCGAGCACGTCATGCGGATTCGCCGGCGAGCACGAGCAGCTTCTCGACCTCGGCGACGGTCCCGCAGGAAAGAGTCTTCACCGACGGCGCCAAACGTCGCAAGAGGCCGGTGAGTACCGCGCCACTCCCAATCTCGATGAAGGTGGCCTCGGGGTGCTGCTGAACCAGCAGACGACTCACGCGGGTCCACTGGACGGGCGCAGTGAGCTGCTGGACCAACAGGTCACAGGCGACACTGGCCGACGTGATGGGCGCCGCGTTGACATTGGCCACGACCGGCACCCACGGGTCGGTCCACGCTTCCGCCTGCAGGGCGTCCCGAAGTCCAGCGACGGCCGGCTCCATGAGCGGCGAGTGAAACGCACCGCTGACGGGCAGCGGGAGACAGCGCTTGGCGCCCGCCTCCTTGGCCAATTCCATGGCCCGCTCAACACCGGCCACCTCGCCGGAGATCACCACCTGCTCGTCGCTATTATAGTTGGCCGGCACCACGAGACCGCGCTCGGAGCTGGCCTGCACGCAAATGTCGTCGATGGACGACGAGAGCACGCCCAATATCGCGGCCATGGCGCCCGGGCGCGCCACGCCCTGTTCGTACATCAACATGCCGCGCCGGCGCACAACGCGCGCGGCCCCCGCCACGTCGAGGGCGCCGGCGACATGATACGCCGAGAACTCGCCGAGCGAGTGTCCCGCCGCCGCGCGGACGGACGGACCGATCGCACTCCGCACGACGGCCCAGACGGCGGCGCTGTGCGCCAGCAAGGCGGGCTGGGCGTTCAGGGTCCGCGTGAGGTCGTCCGACGGCCCATCGAACGCCAGCGTCGAGATGGACGCCCCGACGGCGTCGTCGACTGCGAGAAAGACTTCGCGGGCCGCGGGAAAGGCCTCAAAGAGATCCTTGCCCATGCCCACCTTCTGCGACCCCTGCCCAGGCAGCAGCAGCACGTATTCCATGTCGTTCCGGATGTCGAAGTCTGGGTTCCTGGCGCTCAGAAGCGAGCGACCAGCGATCCCCATGTGAAACCGGCGCCGAAGGCCACGAACATCACGGTCGTTCCGTCCTTAACCCGCCCCTGCTCGACCGCATCGCTGAGTGCGATCGGGATCGAGCCGGCGGAGGTGTTGCCGAAGCGATCGACGTTGACGAAGACCTTGTCCATGGAGATCCCCGCATGCTTTGCGGTGGCCTCGATGATGCGCACGTTGGCCTGATGTGGAATCAGCAAATCGACATCGGCGGCGGTGAGGCGCGCGCTATCGAGTGCCCGATCGGTGGCTTCGGCCATGGAGCGAACGGCATGTTTGAACACTTCGCGGCCGGCCATACGCACGTAGTGCCGCTTCTGCTCGAACACCTCGGGCGAGAACGGCTCTGCGCCACCACCGGCCGGACGCCACAGCAGTTCGGTGAGGGCGCCATCGGAGCGCATGAACGACGAGAGGACCCCCTTGGTGGCGCCCCGTTCCTTGTTGCGGCGCAGCACGGTCGCGCCGGCGCCATCCGCGAACAGGATACAGGTGTTCCGGTCGGTCCAATCGACGATCGTACTGAGCTTCTCGGCGCCGATCACGAGGACCGTATCGGCGGATCCACTCGCGATGAGTGACTCCCCCATAATCGCGGCGTAGAGCCAACCGGAGCAGGCCGCCGAGATATCGAAGGCGGCAGCGCGCGTGCACCCGAGCGCGGTCTGAATCTCCACCGCCGTGGCGGGAAGCAGGTGGTCGGGCGTTGCTGT
>CANJOX010000485.1 GCA_947475795.1 Gemmatimonadota bacterium | reverse complement strand
CGCGCGCGCACCACGTCCTGCCCGAACGGCGTGAGCATGACGCTGCGCTCCCAGAAGTCGCGGGCGTCGGCACCGGGACGGGGCGCGATCACGCGCGAGCCGTTGGTGTGCACCACGATGGGATGCGCGCAGTCGCTGAGCCGTTCGGCATACCACGCGAAGGTCGTATCACCCAGCCAGATCCACGACTCCGTGCGCTGATGCGCCGCGAACAGTTTGGCCAGCGTGATCGCCCCCGGTTGCAGCGCTTCGCACAGCTGCCGTTCGCTGCGCGACAGGCCGGCATCGCCATCGGGATACTCCTCCAACTGGCGGCGCAGCGCCGCCGTGAGGTGCGGCAGACGCACGGCCTCGTCGGCCGCGTAGGTGCGCGCTGTGATGTCGCGATCCAGCTGCTGCATCACCGCGGGCAGATCGTCGGGCGTCTCTGCCGTGAAGGCCGCCCACGCGGCGGCACCGTGATCGAGGTCACTCGACTGCACCGTCCGTCGCGCCGTAAAGAGCGGGGGGAATTTCTCCGGCAGCATCGGGCCGAGGTAGCAGTCGGCCGGCGCAATCGTGATCCGTGGGCGCTGCGCGGGGGCACGACGCCGGAAGCGCGCCAGAATCTGGATGAGCTGCAGCTGATCGTACAGATCGGGTTCGAACCACAGCACCACCTCGTCGCTGCCCTGCACATCGTCCAGCCGCGCATCACGCTGCGCGAGGTCCTCGCGGATGGCGTGCTCGTCGCTCCATCCGCGCGCGGCCAGAAACGCCGCGCGCGCGTGATGGAACGCGACCGCATCGTCGTCGGGCGGCACCGGCCCGTCGTGCAGCGCGTCGCGCCACGACACGATGTCGCCCGGCAGGCCGGACCGTGCGAGCATGGCGGCCGCCGCATCGCCGTTGGTGAGGTGCAAGGTCAGCATAGCGTAGGTATGTTGTCTGGAGCCGCGCTGATGCGCCAGACGTCACCTGAGGACGGCGCGATCCAGCGGATGCCGGCGTTCTTCATTCCGTCGCCACGATGCCCGAACCCCGCGCCGTCGGTCCTGCTGCCACTGCTCCCGCTGTCGCCCCGCCGGAGATCGAACCGGCGATCGCGTCGGCCGTCTCGCCGCGTCCCCTGGACGAACCGGAGCCGGAACTGCTGGGCGACGGACAGACCGCACTGTGGGCCGTGGTGTTCGCCGGCGGCATCGGCACCCGGTTCTGGCCCCTCAGCACGCCCCGACGCCCCAAGCAGCTGCTCGCGCTCGTGAACGAACGGCCGCTCATCGCTGACACCGTGGCCCGCCTCGCGCCGCTGGTCCCGCCCGACCGCGTGCTCGTGGTCACCAGCGCCGACATCGCCGACGCGCTGCACGAGGCGATTCCCGACGTGCCGCGCAGCAACATGCTCATCGAACCGCGGCCGCTCGGCACCGCGGCGGCCTTGGCGTGGGGTGCCAGCGAAGTGGCCCGCCGCGCCGGCCCCGACGCCGTGTTCTGCGCGCTGCACGCGGATCTGGCGGTTGGCTTCCCCGAGGCGTTTCGCGAAGCCCTCCGGCGCGCCGCCGCCATTGCCACCACCGAACCGGTGCTGGTGGCCCTTGGCGCTGCCCCCACGCGGTGCGAAACCGGCTTCGGGTACCTGCAGCCCGGCGCGCCGTTCGATCTGTTCGTCTCGCGGGCAGAAGGTGGCGCGTGTCGCGTCGAGCACTTCGTGGAGAAGCCCACCGCGGTGCTCGCCGACACCCTGATCGACCGCGGCGCACTCTGGAACACCGGCATCTTCGTCTGGCGCGCCCGCGTCGTGCTCGACGAACTCGCGGCGCACACGCACGAACTGCAACACGGGATGCCGTTGCTCGCCGCGCAGGACATGGCGCGCTTCGCCGAGATGGTCACCTCCGTGTCAATCGACCGCGGCCTGCTCGAACGCAGCCGTCAGGTGGTCGTGCTCCCCACCGCCTGCGCGTGGGATGACGTCGGCACGTGGGCGGCGTTGCGCCGGGTGCGCGATCTCGACGACACCGGCAACGGCGTCATGGGACACGTGCACTGCGTCGATGCCTCGGGCAACGTGATCCACGCCGACGGCGGCTGCATCGTCGCGTACGGCATTTCCGGAATGCTGGTGGTGTCGCTGGACGGCCTCACCTTCGTGACCACCCTCGAGCGCGCCACCGAACTCGGTCCGCTGCTCAACGCGCTCCCCGGCAGCCTCCGCTCCAACCCGGGGCACCACTGAGCCGGTTCAGCGCCCCGTGAAGGTCGGGGCGCGCTTCTCGGCAAAGGCCTGCATCGCTTCGCGCACATCGGCCGTCGCAAAGCACGTTTTGATATGCGTGAGCTCCTCGCGCAACTGCGCGTCGAGTGTGGCCGTGGCACTCGCGAGCAGCAGCCGCTTGGACAGGGCCAGCGCCACCGGCGGTCCGGCCGCCAGCTGCGCCGCGTACGCCGCGACCTCGTCGGCAAAGCGGTCGTCCGGCAATACCATGGTGGCCAGCCCGATCCGCTCCGCCTCGTCGGCACGGATGTCGCGCCCCGTGAGCACGATGTCCGTGGCGCGCGCGTGACCCACCAACCGGGGCAACAACCACGTCACCCCCGCATCCGGCGACAGGCCGCGGCGCACGTAGCCCGCCGTGCACGTCGCGCCGGCACTCACCAGACGCAGGTCGCAGCACAGCGCGAGGCCGAAGCCGGCCCCCGCCGCCACGCCGTTCACCGCCGCAATCACCGGCTTCTCGCAGGTGGTCACCGACTGGACCCACCGCCCCACCCAGCGGTACGGATCCAGACGCGCGTGGCGGTCGCTGGCATCGAGCCCGATCGGCCCGCTCAGGTCGAGCCCGGCGCAAAAGCCGCGCCCCGCACCGGTGATCACGATCACCCGCACCGCGTCCTCGTGCGCCGCGGCGGCCATCGCGTGGGGCAGTTCGTCGGCCAGACGCGGATTGACCGCGTTCAGACGCTCCGGCCGATGCAGCGTGATCGTGCGCACGCCGGACGGCGTGGTCTCGATGCGCAGATGCT
>CANJOX010000484.1 GCA_947475795.1 Gemmatimonadota bacterium | reverse complement strand
TCATGGAAGCCGAGCTTCTCGAGGATTTCGAAGCCGTGAATGATGCCGCGTCCGCCGCAGCCGCGGCCCACTTCGGGGCCGCCCAGTTCCATCGCGAAGACGCCGTCACGCTTGAAGCAGACGTCGCTGATGGACACCTGCTGGCCGGCGAGCTTGAGGCGCGATGACACTTCGATGATGGTGGGGCAGGCGCGGCCGCCGAAGAGCAGCGACGTGGTGTCGCTCTTGGGGTCGCAGCCGATGAGCAGCACCTTCTTGCCCTGCTGCGCCATCATGTAGGAGAGATTGGCGAGCGAGAAGCTCTTGCCGATGCCGCCTTTGCCGTAGATCGCGATGATCTGCGTTTCCTTGGTGACCGGTCCGGTGTGTACCGCATCGGGCGCGGCGGCGGCTTCGTTGCGCACGCTCGAGTGCAACTGATGCAGGGCGCCGTGGGCGGTGCTGGTACCGTTCTCACTCATGCTGCCGTTCTCCAGTCGAGGATCATCTTGACACAACGGGAATCACCGAACGCCGTGGCATAGGCCTCGGCGGCACGCGCCGCAGGCTCGCGGTGCGTGATCAGGTCATGCAGGTCGAGCGTGCCGTCGTTCGCGAGGCGTGCGACGGTGTGGAGGTCCTGCTCCTTCCACTGTGCCGCGATGCGCAGACGCACTTCGCGCAGAAAGGCGGGCGGGAAGGTGAAGTGCACGGGTTCGCTATAGAAGCCGGCGAGACAGATCTCGCCGCCTGGCGCGAGGCGCTCGATCAGGGTGTCGAGCAGGCCATCGGCCCCGCTCACATCGCAGATCGTGCGGTAGTTGCGACGCTGGTCGTCGTCGGGGTGCATGACGGTGTACCCGTGGGCGCCGTCGCGGCGTACCGGATTGGTTTCCCAGACCGTCGGTGCCGTTCCACCGTACAGCACCACGAGCCGCGCGATGAGCCGGCCCAGTGCGCCATGCCCGACAATCAGCTCCGGCATCTGCCCGGGGCGCGTGACGGGATCATCGCCCAGGGCGTGATGGGCCGTGGCGGCAAGGGCGAGGAGTGTGCCGCGCTCCCCAAGGTCGCTGTGCAGGGGAATGGTCTTGGCGCCCGGCACGACGACCGTCGCGGCCTGCCCGCCGAAGAGTCCCTGCGCACCCGTGAAGCCGCGCGAGCCCGCCACATACACCAGCTGCCCCACCTCACGCCCTGAGTCGGCGCCGGCGGTGACGACCTCGCCGACGCCCTCGTAGCCCGGCACCAGCGGATAGGCGAGCCCCGGAAAGGGGGGCATCCGTCCGGTGAACAGCAGCTTTTCGGTGCCCGTGCTGATCCCCGACCAGCGCATCGCCACGACCACGTCCGCGGCGGTGGCCGGAACGAGCTCGAGGGTGCGCACGGATAGCTGCTGCGGCTGTTCGAAGACGACGGCGAGGGTGTCCACGGGTGTAACGTGTGGTTGACACCACAAGCTGTCAATATTCACGGCGATCCGATTCGGGATTGAGTGGTGCGCATCCGTTTTAGCCGATGCCGGCGCCCCGTTAGACCTCGGCGACGATCAACCCCGTCTGGATCGGGAAGCGGGTCCCCACCTCGCGGCTGCGACGGAACCCGGCCTCCCGCAACATCTGGTGCAGCTCCTCGGCCCGACGGGCCCGCCCCTTGCCCATCGCCATCAGATAGAAGGAGAAGTAGGCATCGCCCACGGTTTCCGCCCCGCGGACGCCGGCCATGGCCTCCGCGATGAGCAGCACCCCGCCAGCGGGAAGGGCGGCGCGGGCCTGCCGCAGCAGCCGCATCACCGACTCATCGTCGTGGTCGAGCAGGACGCGTACCAGCGAGATCACGTCGGCGCCGGTGGGAAGCGCGTCGGCGTGGAAGTTGCCGCCATGGCACTTGACCCGGGCGCCCAGACCTGCCTGCTCCAGGCGGTGCATGGCTCGCGAGGCCACTGCCGGCAGATCGAACAGCCGCAGCTGCAGCGAGGGGTGCCGGGCGCCCACCAGCGAGAGAAACACACCCTCACCGCCGCCCACGTCGAGCAGGCATTCGTGCTTCGATAAGTCGTACGCGTCGAGCACGTCGTTGGCCACCGGGGGGAGCGTCGCGGCCATGATCTCGGAGTAGGCCGCCACCCGGGCATCGTCGATGGCCTGCGGGCGCGGGGCATCGGCATACGACCAGTAGCGCGACAGCTCCGTCCGGAAATCAGCGCCCTGACGCAGCAGGGCCACGGGATCGCTGAGGTCCTGATAGGCCATCCGGTGATGCCGGATGAGCGCCAGCACGCCGGTGTTCCCCACCAGCGGGGCCCCGAGTGCCCCGAGCGCGTACCGTCCGTGACGCCGCTTCATCAGGAGACGGAGCGACACCGCCGCGTTCAGCAGCCGTTCGGTGCTCGCCGTGGACAGGTTGCTCCGCTCGGCGATCTCCTCGATCGTGCGGGCGCCCCCGGCCAGATACTCGAACAGGTCGAGCTCCACGCAGGCCAGTAGCGTCTGCGTGTAGACGAAACCGGAGACGATGTCGAACAGCGCCCTGGACCGCCGCATGGTAACCGGGCGGGTCAGCGGGAATCGGGCGCTCCAGCGCTGGAACCTGTCGGTCGCGATCAGCGCGTTCCAGCGGTCGCGGATCCGTTCGTGCCAGGCGGGAGGGGGTGCAGCGGCGGGCGCAGCCAATCCGGGGGCGGGTTGGGCCGTGATCGGCGTTCGGGCGCGCGTGGGCGCGATGGCCTGTGCCGGGGGGGCCGACAGGGCCTGCTCGGGAGGGTTCACGCGCCGACGTTAAGTCACGTCACCGAGAGTGTCAAGAAAAGTGTACACCTCGTGTGTCAAACTCTTGCGACGTCGTGCCCCCGCTTCTAACGTGGCCGGAGGTGGCACGGCCACGGAGCAGCTCCCACGGCTTGACATCCACGACCCTTTGCGAGTGTGCATGAGACCGGTCTATCCGTTCAGCGCGATCGTTGGCCAGGACGAAATGAAGCTGGCGCTGTTACTCGTCGCGATCGACCCCACGATCGGTGGGGTG
>CANJOX010000483.1 GCA_947475795.1 Gemmatimonadota bacterium | reverse complement strand
CGTTCCCCACGTTCTGCGGCGTGGGACGGATCGACTTCGACTCACCCGTCACCTTGTTGCGACGGACCATGTTGCCGTCCTGCGACTCGGTGTAGATGATGCGCGAGTCACGCAGGTCGGGAATGGCCACGAAGCCGTCGCCGCCAAGAATCTGGAACCAATCGTAGTTGAAGATGCCGCGGTTCATGCGCGACGCGCTGGGTCCACACCAGTCGTAGTTGTCCTGCATACCACCGCACACGTTGTACGGCGTTTCCATGTCGAAGCCCACGTGGTAGAACAAGCCCACCGGCACGTTCTCGATGAACTGCCAGGTGCGGCTCATATCATACGACGTGGCCAGACCACCATCGTTGCCGATGATCACGTGATCGGGATTCTTCGGATCGATCCAGATGCCGTGCACGTCGTCGTGTGTGACGAGCGCCGCGTCGGTTTCGAAGTTGCGTCCGCCATCAACGGAGAGGTGCAGGCCCACGCCGCCCATGTAGATGCGCTCCGGATTCACCGGATCGATGCGCAGCTGGCTGAAGTACATCGGGCGCGCATTGGTGTTGCTCTGCTTGGTCCACGTGGCACCGCCATCGGTGGACTTGTAGATGCCCGACACGCCGGCCACCACGCCACGCCCCGCCGGTGCGGCCGGTGCCGCCTCCATGTTCTCGGTCGCGGCCGCGGCGCGCTGCGCGCCCGGCGCCGGACCTTCCACCGTGGCATACACGATGTTCGAACTCTGACGGAACACGTCGACTGCAATGCGTCCGAGCGGGCCGGTCGGGAAGCCGGTGCCGGTCACCTTGGTCCACGTCTCGCCACCGTCGGTCGACTTCCACAACGCGCTGCCGGGGCCTCCGCCATTCATGCAGCAGGCGGTACGGCGACGCTGATACGTGCTGGCGAACAGGATGTTCGGATCGGTCGACGACATCACGAGGTCGTTCGCACCCGTTTCGTCGTCCACCTTGAGCACCTGCTTCCAGCTCTTGCCGCCGTCGGTCGTCTTGTACACGCCGCGCTCGCCGCCCGGGCCGAACAGCGGACCCGTCGACGCCACCAGCACCACATCGTTGTTCGTGGGATGGATGACGATGCGATTGATGTGCTTCGACTGCGGCAGCCCCATCATCGCGAACGTCTTGCCGCCGTCGGTCGACTTGTAGATGCCGCTGCCCCACGACGTGCTCTGGCGATTGTTCGACTCGCCGGTGCCCACCCACACGAGATCCGGGTTGATCTGCGACACGGCCACATCACCGATCGCGATCAGCCCCTGATCCTGGAACAACGGCGTGAAGATGGCGCCGTTGCTGGTGGTCTTCCATACGCCGCCGTGCGCCGTGCCGACGTACCAGATGGCGGGATTGGCCTCGTAGATGGCCAGGTCGGAGATGCGCCCCGACATCGTGGCGGGTCCGATGGAGCGGAAGTGCAGCTTGTCGAATTCCTGCGCCACCGGCGTGGCGGCGAGCGCAGTCTGCGCCTGGGCGGAAATCGGTGCGCACAGGAGCGAGAGCGCGGCCAGCGAGGCGGCGCGTCGGTGCAGTGTCCTGGACATGACGGGAATCAGCGGGAGGAGGGGAGCGGGTCGCCGCGGTTGCTCAACCGATCAACGGAGGGCTAATGTGGCGAGTCCGCCACGTGCCGTCCATGCCCCGCGTGCGCACGCTGCGCATGCGCCCTTCAGCAAGGAGTCGCTCGATGCTGGTCTCGCGAGAGCCCGATCTGTTCCGGCTGGCCGTCACGCTCAACGCCAGCGCGGTCGACGCCTGGAGCGCGCTGACCTCACCCGCCGGACTGGCCCGCTGGTGGGGCGATCACGTCACGCTCGACACCTTCGCCGGCGGCCACCTCCGCGAGCAGTGGACGGAAGGCGAGCGCACGGTCACTACCGTGGGCCGGATCGTGGTGTGCGAACCGCCACACGTGATGGCCTTCACGTGGGCCGATGACGACTGGCTGGCCGTCACGGGTGTCTCCTGGCAACTCGTCGAGACGGCCCCCGATCCGGCACCCCGCTGCGCGCTGCAACTCGAACACCGCGGCTGGCTCGCCCTCCCCGACGACCGCCGCGAGGCGCTCATGCAGGCGCACATCGACGGCTGGAGCAAACATCTTGGGAGGCTGGCGGCGGTGCTGAACGGCTAGATCGCAACAGCAAAAGCCAGAACACGGATGACACGGAGCATGCGGAAACGACACGGATAAGCCAAAAGCGCTTCTGGCTTATCCGTGTTGTTTCAGTGCTGTCGGTGTCATCCGTGTTCTGGCTTTTCTGTTGCTGTTCGCCGTTGCTTTTGCCGTGTGCTGTTACCGCATGTAATGGCAGTTGTACCCGTACGGATTCTTCTGCAGGAAATCCTGGTGCTCGCCTTCGGCCGTCCACCACGTAGCCTCGGGAGCGATCTCGGTCGTAATCGGCCGCTTCCAGAGCCCCGACTGCGCCACGCGCGCCTTCACGATCTCGGCCGTCTCGCGTTGCTCGGGCGTGGTGTAGAAGATCGCCGAGCGATACTGCGTGCCCACGTCGTTGCCCTGACGATTCAGCGTGGTCGGGTCGTGCAACCGGAAGAACCAGTTCTCCAGCAACGATTCGAAGCTCAGCACCGTGGGATCGAACACGATACGCACCGCTTCGGCGTGTCCCGACGCGCTCTCATGCGTGTCGTCGTACACCGGATGCTCGAGCCAGCCGCCGGTGTAGCCCACGTCGGTGTCGAGCACACCAGGTACGGCGCGCAGAATCTCTTCCACGCCCCAGAAACAGCCGCCGGCCAGAATCGCGACTTCCGTCTCCTTCGCGCTCATGCGAAGAGCCGCCGGAATTCGCCATACCCTTCCGCGTCGAGCTGCTCGAGCGGAATGAAACGCAATGACGCGGAATTGATGCAGTAGCGGAGCCCACCGGCTTCACGCGGGCCGTCGTCGAACACGTGACCCAGATGCGAGTCGGCGTCTTTCGACCGTACTTCCACGCGCCGCATGCCGTGCGTGCGGTCTTCCTTCTCCAGCACCTGCGGCG
>CANJOX010000482.1 GCA_947475795.1 Gemmatimonadota bacterium | reverse complement strand
GCCCGTGATCACCGCCTGGTCGAGCATGCCGAGGGAGAGGAGGACGGCACGGTGCTGGGAGCCTGCCTGGCGCAGTGGTACCGCACGGCCGAGGCGCGCGCCGCGGATCTGCTCGTTCCCTTCGATTTTGAGGATCGCGAGTCTCTCGAGGTCTCGTTGGAGGGGACGCACGTCCGGATCCCACAGCGGGGTCCGCGCCGCGCACTGGTGGATCTGGCGGATAAGAACGCGCAGCATTTGCTCGAGGAGTTCAAGCTGGCGGCGCTCGAGGCCGATGAGCGCGCGGCCGATCCCGTGTACGAACTGCAGCGGGAGTTGGGACTCGCGCGTTTGCCGCGGTCCCTCGTGTGCTTCGACATTTCGCACGCGCAGGGGACCGACGTGGTGGCCAGTGCCGTGTGGTTTGAGAACGCGCGTCCGAAGCGTGCCGAGTACCGCAAGTTCAAGATCGCCATCTTCGAGGGCAACGACGATTTCAAGTCGATGCACGAGGTGGTCACGCGTTACTTCACGCGCCGCGTGAACGAGGGGTTACCGCTCCCCGATCTCGCCGTGATTGACGGCGGCAAGGGCCAGCTGGGCGCGGCGCGCGCGGCCCTCGACGCGCTGGGGGTCGTGCAGATCGGGCTGATCAGTCTGGCCAAGCGTGACGAGGAGATCTTCATGCCCGGGCGCCCCGATCCGGTCCGTCTTCCGCGGCGGTCGCCGGCGTTGCGGATGCTCCAGCAGGCCCGGGACGAAGCACACCGTTTTGCGGTGACGTTTCAGCGCCAGAAGCGCGCGGCGCGTACGATCACGTCGGAGTTGCTGACGATCCCGGGCGTTGGTCCTGCCAAGCGGCGCGCGCTGCTGACGGCGTTCGGCAGCGTGCAGGGGGTGCGTGATGCCACTCCCGAGCAGATCGCGTTGGTCCCGGGCTTCGGTCCGGCGTCGGCACTGCGCCTGCTCGCGGCGCTGGGAGTTCCGGATCGGGCCATCCCGACGGAGATTCCCACTGATTCGCCTGTATCCGATGTCTCCCCTCCTCCTCTCATCGACCCGCCTGCCGAATGACCGCTGCGACCTGGACCCTGCGCTGCTCTGCGTGCGACACCGCCGCTGACCGCGATCGTGCCTCTGTCTGTTCCGCGTGCGGGCAGCCGCTCTTTGCGCACTACGCACCGGTGCCCAAGGGCACACCGTTGCTGGACCGCTGGGATGCGTGGCGCTACGCCCCGTTCATGCCGCTCGAAGCCGGGGAGGCTCCTGTCTCACTGGGCGAAGGGCTGACGCCGATGCTGGAGTCGCCGTCGCTGGCGGAGGCCATGGGGGTCCGCCGTCTGTGGATCAAGGACGAATCGCAGAACCCGACCGTGTCGTTCAAGGCGCGTGGAATGAGCGCCGCCGTCACGCGTGCCAAGGCGCAGGGATTCCCGGGCCTGGTGGTGCCCACGGCGGGGAACGCCGGGGCGGCGTTGGCAGCCTACGGCGCGGCAGCGGGCATGCCGGTCCGCGTGTTCGCGCCGCGCACGACGCCACGGCCCATTCTCGATACGATCGAGGCTATGGGCGCGACGTTGATCCGCATTGAGGGCCACATCGGCGACGCCGGCAAACTGGCGATCGCGTACGCCGCGGAGTCCGGCTATTTCAACGTGTCGACCTTGCGCGAGCCGTATCGGGTGGAGGGGATGAAGACGATGGGCTTCGAGATGGCCGAGCAGCTGGGCTGGCGTGTCCCGGATGCGCTCGTGTATCCGACTGGTGGCGGCGAAGGCACCATCGGCATCTGGAAGGCCCTCAACGAACTGATGGCCGGCGGATGGCTGCCCGAGGGGGCGCGGCAGCCGCGGTATGTGGTGGCGCAGGCGGAAGGATGTGCGCCGATTGCCCGTGCCTTCGCCGCCAACGAAGACCGTGCCACGCCATGGGTCGATCCGGTCACGTACGCCAGCGGTTTGCGGGTGCCCTCGCCGTTGGGTGACCGACTGTTGCTGCGTGTGCTGCGCGAAACGCAGGGCATTGCGGGCACGGCGTCTGAAGAGGCCATCCGCGAGTGGACGCTCCGTCTGGCGACCGCGACCGGCATCGATGCGGCGCCCGAGGGCGGGTGTGCGTTGTCCGTGCTGCGCGATGCCGTGATGGCAGGTACGCTCTCGGCGGATGCCGAGGTGGTGGTGTTCAACACCGGTAGTGGTGCATCGTACCGCGCCTAGGGTCAATCCGTCGGATCTCGGCGCGGTGCATTCGCGAGCGCTGCGGGGTATCAGCGCATGGCAGTCAACACGGCATTTACGGGGAGAGCGGGCATGAAGGTTTCGATGTGGGCGGCAATGATCGGTGCCATGGCGCTGAGCGGGGGCGTCGCCTCGGTTGCGGCCGCGCAGGGTGCTTGTGAGATCAACGAGAGCAGCCCGTTTCAGGTGAATGGGGCCAAGCAGTACATCATCGCCGCCGCGAATTCACGCCGCGCCGATGAAGTGCCGAAGCACCTCCAGAACGCGATCCGCGTGCTCACCGACGACCCGTCGAAGATCAAGAACGACGCGGGCCGCCAGTGGATGCTGATCCGCGCCTATGCGCAGTGGCTGCAGCGGGACGGCGCGACCTACGTCATGAAGCGCGGCGACGTGGGCTTTACGCAGAATCCTGCCGGGTCGCAGAATCTGTTGCTGGCCATCGACTCGGCGGCCACAGCACTCGAGTCCATGCTACCGCAGTGCAAAGAGCGGGTGCGTCCGTACCGTGCCCAGTTTTTTGGGGACATCCTGAACAAGTCGATCGCGGCCATGGCGGCGGAGCAGAACGATTCGGCCACGTACTTTGCCAACCTGTCACTCCAGATCGCCGGGTCGGATCCGCGCCCCTGGAACGTGCTGTCGGCCGTGTACCAGAAAGCGAACAAGACGGACAGCGCGATGCTGGCGATGGAGAAGGTCATTGCCCTGTCCGGGTCGGACACGCTGTTCGCGAAGGTCAAGCAGCAGAGCCGGTACAACCTCGCGGTGATCACGCTCACGCGCGCCGAGGGTCAGCCGGCGGGT
>CANJOX010000481.1 GCA_947475795.1 Gemmatimonadota bacterium | reverse complement strand
TGGCTGGGTGGTGTCTCGGTTGGACTCGGCGGCGCTCTTGCTCGATCAGCGTAAGGGAGTGCTGCTGCATGCTCGGCAAAGGTCACCGTCGGGTATCCAGAAACTCCACGGCCGGTGTTCGAGTCGTCAGGAGGCGCCGCTTACGGCACGTAGTACACGCCGATTTGATCGCCCCAGATGTCGCTGAACCATACGTGCTTGCCGGAGCTGTCAACCACAATGCGGTGCAGGAAGTGATTGATGCCTGCGGCTTGCGGCACGGGGATTTCAGTGACTGCACTGCCGGGGGGCAGGATGTTCAGTCGATAACCGGCGGCGGTCTTGACCGCGGCACTGCCCGACGGCCGGGGCAATCGGCTGGTGACTACCTTCGCGATGGTGGCGGTGGGGCTGGCCTGGAGCGAGGTGGTGTATTCGGTCCAGAGGTCGCCGGCCTTATCCAACGACAAGCCGCCGAGTCGACCAAACGCGGTGGGCACGCTCCAAGTGTAGATCTGGCCAGACGCGGTGAGGTGTCCGAAATAGCCGGAGGCCGTCGGGTCGCCGGGTTCGCCCTCGGCGGTGAACCAGGCGCCGCCAGCGCCGTCATCTACGATGCCGATGGGGTAGTCGGTGACGCCGTTATCGCCCAGTGTCCATTCCTCGATGGTGGTCACGCCTGCGTTGGAGACCGCAACCCGACAAAGTTTTGACGAGATCAGTTCGGTGCCCCACGCGCCACCGTTCTTCGCTGGCGCCACCCAGATGGGCTTGGCGGACTGAGCGCCGGAACTGCCACCAGCGGCCACCAGCGGTGCTGCCACCGAACCCTGCCGGCGACTGACCGGATCCACCCAGCCGAAGACGCTGCCCTCTTTGCCGGCATACCACAGCAAGCCGCCGGAGCTGGTCACGCCGTGCGGCCCGGCTTCCGCGCCAGGATTATGGGAGAGGTCGGGCTTCAGTGTGATGCCGTTCGAGAGGCGGCCGAGCGGTACCACTTCCGATGTGCCTTCGAGCAACACCCACGGTTCGTCATTGAAGAACGTGATGCCGTGCGGCTCGCTCCCGTTGGGCATCTGACGAAACGTCACCTCGCCCTGCGGATTGCGGGAAGTGGTGGTGATCGTGCCCACACGCTCCTGCTTCTGCTGAACGAAGTACACCTCGTTGGTGCCGCGCACGATGAGTTCATGGGTGCTGCCGGAGCCGGACGGGTCAACGCCCTGACCTGTCCCCACCGAAAACATTCTGATGGTGCCATGCGCTTCGGCAGCGGTGATGGCGTTGGTATCGGTACAAGCCGCAAGACTGAAGAGCGTCAGCGCGAGCGAAGACCGCCGGAAAGCAAGCAACACACTCGTCTCCCTGTGAAGGATGTGCAGAAGGGTGGACAAGCTATCGGCACTTCCGCGAGACGGCAATGAGAACACGGTGGAGGGGTGCCGGTGTCCGTCGGCGTCGAGCGGGTGCGGTTTGACCGAGTCGATCAGACGCACCGGCACCGTTGCTACGTGGATGCGGTCTTCATGCGGCAGGAAGTGCTCTGGCAGGACCCACCGTCGCAGACATGATGACTCCGTGAACGGCGTGGACGAGGCGTGCCTCGTCCCCCTCTCCATAACATACGCGGCGACGCAGGGTGCTTCGACGCCCTTTTCCTGAGGCCCATGACCTACGCCCCATCCTCGACTGGTCACACCGTCTCGACGTACCCATTCTCGAGCGCGCAAATACCTCTAGCTTCCACATGAAGCCGTGTTCGACAGGATCCGATGGATGCCGTCTCTCGCCGGCGTGATATTGTGCTCCACGGTGCTCACCCAGATCGACAGATGGTCGATCGGCGGCGCCGAGGCTGTTTGCGTGGTGGGTATTCCGGCACGCGGTCGCGACGCGGGCGATACGGCTGCACAGACACGCCACCCAAGAGCACTTCATGCATCGTCTTCGCCTGTCCATCGTGACCACGCTTCTGCTGCTCGGCGCGACGTCAGCATTGGCGCAGGAACGCCAACCGTCGGTGCCGACTCCACCCTCGTCTCCGCCCGCGCAGGCACGGTCGGCGACCGACTCCACCCCGGTTTGGTTTACCCATCGCGATCGCATGGCCGCCGCCGGATTTGCGGGTGCCACGTTGCTCGCACTGCCGTTCGATCGCGCCGCCGCACACCGGTTCCAGCAACCCGCGCTGCATCGCAACGTCCGCGTGGCGGGGGCGGCCACTGGGATCGGGTGGCTCGGTGATCCCGGCGCACTCGCGCTCAGTGCGGGCACCTTCGTGATCGGTCGCGTGACGCAGCACAATGGACTCGCCGACGCCGGTCTGCATTCGACGCAAGCGATCGTGTTCGGCGGGGCCACCACCAACGCGCTGAAGTTTATCATCGGGCGCGCACGGCCCCGTGAGGTGATTGGGGGCGAGGCGTTCGTGTTCCGCCCAGGGCGCGGCATCAGCGACTACGCCTCCTTTCCCTCCGGTCACACCACAGCGGCGTTTGCCGCGGCCTCCGCGGTGAGTGCTGAACTGGCGTGCTCCACCTTCGCGACGTCGCACCCACGGATCGGTCGGGTGGCGCCGTTCCTGTTGTACAGTGCGGCCGCGCTGGTGGGGGTGTCGCGCATGTATCACGATGCGCATTGGGCGAGTGATGTGGTCGCCGGAGCTGGCATTGGCACACTCAGTGGGCAGGTGACGGTTCGTCGGCTTCATCATGGCACGACGCGAAATCGGTTCGACCGTTGGCTGCTGGGCGGGGCCACTCGCACGGAGAGCGGCTGTCGATAGTGCCGAAAGTACCGGGCAATTCCGACGGGTAGAGTAACGCCGTGAAGGCCCGATGACGTCGTTGGTCGGTCAGCGCAGAGCAGCCGGGAGCCGGAGGTGATTGCGGGCGCACAGTTGGCGCGCTGCCGCCGCGGTAGCGACCTGCATGCGGAACTGGCGGCCTTGCCGGTGCACCGGGGGTGTTTCAGCTTCGAAGTGTGAAGTGCCCCGCCGTGCTACCGCGCCTCCGTGTCGCCCTCCGTCTCCTCGCGCTCCTCACGGTC
>CANJOX010000480.1 GCA_947475795.1 Gemmatimonadota bacterium | reverse complement strand
TGGGTCAGCGGGCGAAGCGCGACAGCCGGAAGCGGGAGATGTCGTGCGCGGTGCGGCCGTCCACCACCAGATCGGCGCAGACTTCGCCGATCACGCTGCAGAACTTGAATCCATGTCCCGAGCACGGCGACACCAGCAACACCTCGGGGGCATCAGGCGCGCGGTCAATGATGAAGTGCTCGTCGGGCGTATTGGTGAACAAGCACGCCGCCGATGAGCGCAACTCCCCATCGGCACCCGGGAAGTACCGGGTCACCGCCTGGCGCAATGCGTGTTCGTCGTCGGGTGTGCACGCACGATCCATCCGGTCCGGGTGGACCGCCTCCTCGCGGTGATGGTACTTGCCGATCTTGAATCCGGGCACGCCGTACTCAGGGAACCCGTAAAACGTCCCCTCCTCGGCCTCAAACACGAACACCGGGAACGCGGCGGGCGTGAACGCGGCGTGGTCGGAGACGTCGAACCATCCCAGTACCTGGCGTTCGGTGACCAGCACCGGGGCAAGCACCGGCGCCACGTCCGCCATCCACGGGCCGGCGGTCAGCACCAGTTGCGCCGCCGTGTACACCCCACGGTCGGTCTCCACCCGCACGCTCCCGTGGGCGGCCGTATACGACCGCATCCGCTCGCCCGTGTGGATGATGGCGCCGTGCGCCTGAGCCGCGGCCGCGTGGGCCAGGATGCACCGTTCCGGCGTGAGAAAGCCGGCATCGGGCTGGTACACCGCCAGCGCATCGGGCGCCGGCGTCCAGCCGGGAAACCGCGCCGCCAGCTGTCCGGCATCCAGCACCTCGTGCGGCAGCCCGTGCTCGACGCAGCTGCGCCGTGAGCCCTCGAACACCACGCTGCCCGCACGCCCCACATCGAGGCCGCCGGTCACATGCAGCAGCGGCTCGTCCATCCCCTCCCCGAGGGCGCGCCAGAGCGCAAAGGCGCGCCGCAACAGCGGCACATACGAGGGATCCTCGAAGTACGCGAGCCGGATGATGCGGGTGAGCCCGTGGGACGACCCGAAGCCGTGGGCCAAGGTATGCTGCTCGAGCGCCAGCACCCGCTGGCCGCGGGCCGCCAGATGGTACGCAGCCGCACTGCCCATCCCCCCCACCCCCACCACGATCACGTCGTAGTTGTCGGGCGATGCGGGGCGGGCGGGGGCGGTCGAAGACGAGAGGGCCAATGGTGTGACCTCGGGCATGTGGTACGGTGCAGGTCCTGCCGGCAACGGTGTAATGTGAAACATCGGACGGCATCGTGCCGCCGACGGGTGGCCGGCGCGCAGTCGGCGCGCAACTGTCAGCTTTTCTTGACAATCGGAGTGTAAAGAATGGTTGACAGTCCGCGCGTCCCGTCGCACCTTATCTTCTGTTGACTGATCGGTACAGCACCATTCGCAACGTGGCAGCACGCGTAGGAACCTGTCATCGTTTGCCGCGTTGAGCTCGCGGGTTCGTCGTGCCCGTCGCGCTCCTCGCGGTCGCAGTTATCCCGCCTGACCACCGTTCTGATGCGTTCTTGCGTTTGCCCGAGTCTCCCCATGCAGCGCCGGCTGCCCCGTCCCGCATGATCATGCAGGCGTCCGTGGACGACGCGTCGGAATGCGCCCGGATCACCATGGCGCACGCGCGTACCTTCTCGCTGGCCAGCAAGCTGTTGCCGGCCGAAAAGCGCCGGGCGGCGTACGCCTTGTACGCGTTTTGCCGGATCGCCGACGATCTGGTCGATCAGGCGGATCACGACAACGTCGCCGCCCTCGGTGCCCAGCTCGATGCGTATTGTGGCCAGCTGCAGGCGGCGCTCGACGGGCGCCCCAGCGGAGCGGTGTTCCGCGAGGTGGCGTGGGTGGCCCGCCGTTTTGAGGTTTCGCCGGCCCCGCTGTTCGAACTGCTCGGCGGCGTGCGTCGCGATCTGGAGGCGAACACCTATGCCTCGTGGCCCGACCTCGAACAGTACTGCGAGGGGGTCGCCAGCTCCGTGGGTGAGATGTGCACCTACGTGTTCGGCGTCCCGGCCGGTCCGACCATGCGCACGCAGGCCATCCAGTACGCCCGCACGCTGGGCACGGCCATGCAGCTCACCAATATCCTGCGCGACGTGGGCGAAGACGCCCAGCGCGGCCGCTGCTATCTGCCGGCCGATGATATGGCGCGTTTTGGCCTCACGCCGCAGGATGTGCTCACGCGGGGCGCCGAGTTGGCGCAGCATCCGGGGTGGGCGCCACTGATGGCGTACGAAGTCAGCCGAGCGCGGGCGCTCTATGCCGCCGCCATGCCGGGCATCGCCTTGCTCGATCACGACGCCCAGCGATGCGCGGCGGCCTGCGCGAATGGCTATGCCGGTATCCTCACGGCCATTGAAGCGCAAAATTATGACACGATTTCCACCCGCGCGCGCATTGGTCGTTTGGCGCGCGTTGGCATCCTCTGGAATGCCTGGCGATATCGCGCGCCGGCACCTGATCTTTCCGCCCTGGGAAACGGTCCGCGGATCGTGTGGGAACCCAATGCGGTGGCTGCCGATGCTGATTCCCTGATCCGACTGGCCTGAGGGGGCTCCTCGTATGACTGCTTCGACCGACCTTCGGGATGTGCTGAAGGACGCCTCGCCGTCCACGTTGTTCAAGATCGCCGGGCTGACGCTGCTGGGGCACGCCTTTTTCAGCGTGTTCTCCGCCTTTGCCTTCGCCACGTTTCTGCTGCCGCCCTATCCGGATTGGCTGCAGACGCCCCAGAACCAGCAGGTCATGGCGCTGGGCTTCGCGTACGGTGGCGCGACGACGGTGACGCTGGGTGCTATCAGCGGCCTCGCCTTCCTCGCGTGGGCCGTGGGGACCCGCAAGGCCCTGCTTACCTGTGCCGTGTCGATCCTGTTGGCGTTCGTGTCGGAGTATGCCGGCACGGTCACGGATTACCCGTTCGGTGCCTACGAGTACACGAGTCAGCTGGGCTACAAGATGTTCGGACGGGTGCCGTTCAACATTCCGACGTCGTGGTTCTACATGCTGGTGGGGTCGCTCGCGATCTGCGGCCGCATCCTCGAGG
>CANJOX010000479.1 GCA_947475795.1 Gemmatimonadota bacterium | reverse complement strand
GGCGCCGGTCGCGACCGGCTCGGGGAAGCAGCTGGTGCTGCAGGGGAGCCACCGCATCCTGCGCTTCGAGACCCCGCGCGGCCGTCTGGTCGTCCAGCGCCTCGACTCCGCCCCCGCCTGGATTCCGCCCGACTGGCACTATCAGGAGCAGGCGGTCAAGCGCGGGCTCGGACTCGTGCAGCTCGTGCGCGGTCAGCCGCTGGCGCTGAAGGACGGCTCGCAGATCACCGTCCAGGGCAACGAGGTCGTCCGCCGTGGGGCGGACGGCGTGGTGCAGTCGCTCACCGCCGCGGACGGGCGCGAAATCGTGGCCGACGGCCGCATCGTGATCCCCCCGTACGGCACCACGCAACGCCGGTACGACGGGGTGCTGGGCACTTTTCGCCTGTATCTGGGCGACGGCTACGCGCTGCACGGCACCAACAATCCGGCGTCGGTGGGGCAGGCCGTGAGCCACGGCTGTATCCGCCTGCGGAACGAAGACATCGACGCGCTGTATCACGTGGTCGCGGTCGGCACGCCGGTCTACATCTACTGACCAGACCGGGTCGGCTATATTTCCTGTCTGTCGCTCAATCGTCCTTGGGTTGAGCGCCTTTCCAGAAACCGTGACCCAGACATCCAATCTTGCCCAGGCTGCCCGGGAGGCTACCCCCTCCGTGCGGCACCGCCCCGATCGTCGTCTCGCCCGGATCGCCGTGATGGCGGCCGGGCTTGTGCTGTGCGCCGCACCCGTCGCGCTCGCGCGCCCCGCGGCGTCGCATGCGACCACGGCGTCCCGTCTCGCCAGCACCGCGGGTCGTTTGCCGTGGCTTGATTCCCTGAAAGGGCGCAGCCGCAAGCTACGCGCCCGGTTCGTGAGCCCCGCCCGGGACGCCGGTATTCCGCTGCTGCGTGAAATGTTCGGGGACTCCGTGCTCTCCCGCGCCGGCGTATATCCCGTCGCGGATGCGGCCGAGCGCTTCAGTGTCATTACCATGCGCCCGTTCGCCGACAAGGTGCAGGGGCGGATCGGTAGCTACCGGATCGGCTTCTTCCCGAGTGAGCGGCGCGCGGTCCGCTCCGCGGCCTACCGCAATCCCGACGGATTCCTGGAAGTCACCGCGTCCAATCAGGACACGCCGATCTCCGAGAATTTCCGGCTCCGGGACTTTCTCACGCACGATCAGGCGTCCGTGTGGCCCAAATATCTGGTGCTGCGCGAGCCGTTGGTGGACAAGCTCGAGCTCGTCCTCGCGGAGTTGCGGCAGATGGGTATCCCCGCCAATCGGCTGCGGGTCATGTCGGGTTTCCGCACCCCGCAGTACAACCAGCAGGGTGTGGGGGCGGGCGGACGCGTGCAGGACAGCCGCCACCAGTACGGGGACGCCGCCGACGTGTACGTCGTGAACGGCGAGCGCGACTGGATGAGCGACCTCAACCGCGACGGGCGTGTGGACACGGGCGACGCGAAGGTGCTGGCGCTGGCGGCCGAGCGCGTCGAGCATGCGCACCCCGACCTGATCGGTGGCGTGGGCGTGTACAAGGCCAACTCGGCCCATGGCCCCTTCGTCCACATTGATGTGCGCGGGACGCGCGCGCGCTGGGGCGCGCTGTGATCCGTCGCCGTACCGCGATTCTGCTGAGCGGGTGTGCCGCGATCACCGCGGCCGTGCTCTATCAGCCGCCCGCCGAACTCCTCGCCGGCTCGTCGGCGGAGAGCGCGCGGTTGGCGGTGCCGGTCGTGGAGGCCGGTCCGGACACGCGCGGGGTGAGCGGTGACGTGCAGATGCGCTTTGTGCGGGCCGGCGAACGCGTGGCGTTCCCGGTGCAGGTGAAGGGCAATGCGCAGGGGTTCCGCTATCAGTGGATCGAAGTGGGCAGCAACAGCTCGGCCGACGTGGAACGGCCGCTGATCGGCGACACGCTGCTGGCCCCGCTCACTCCCGGTTTCTATGAACTCGCGGTGAGCCGCTCCGGTGTGGTCCAGCGGATCACCGAGCCGCGTCTCGCGGTGCTGGTGCCGTTCGAGCTCAAGCTGGGCAGCACGCTGAACGGCTACCAGATCGGCCGCTATCCCGCCGAGTGGGGGCACGACGAGCAGGCGGAGCGTCCGGCCGGTTTCGTGGAAGTGCGTGAAGACGACCTCGACCTCCCGCTCACGCGGCACATGAAGGTCCGCGACTTCGTGACGCACGACCGTCAAACCGTGTGGCCGCGCTACGTGGCCGTCGATCCGCGCGTGCTCGACAAAGTCGAGCTCGTGCTGCGTGAACTGGCGCGCCGGCGCGGCGAAGAGCGCATGGACTTCGACGTTGAGGTGCACAGTGGATTTCGCACCCCGATCCACAATGCCGGCGTGGAAGGATCGGCGCGCGATTCACGCCATTTGTACGGGGACGCCGCGGATATCGCGATCGATGCCGACGGGGACAGCCGGCTCACGATCTTCGATGCGTACCGGGTGGAGCAGGCCGTGGATTGGGTGGAACGGCTGCACCCCGAGCTCGCCGGCGGGTTGGGCGTGTACAGCAGCCGGCGCTTTGCGACGCCATATTGCCACATCGACGCGCGCGGCGAGCGGAAACGCTGGCGCGGCTGAGCCGTAGGGGAACGCGGCCCCGATCCAGCCCTGCCCGCATGGGCGTCCACGCGACGCCGGAGGTTGCATGAATCCGTACGTCCGCGATCGCATCAATCGCAAGCTCGATACGCTCTCCGATGAGCGCCTGTATCAGGTGCTCGACTACGTCGAGTTCCTCGAGTCCAAGTACGCGGAAAAGTCGGCACCCGTGGCCAATGTCTTCACGCGGTTCGCCGAGGGGGTCGAAGACCGCTTGCGTGCCGGTGGTGTGGCCGTGGGCACCGTGGCCGAAACGATGGGTTTCCTGAACAAGGCGATGGGCGTGCTGAACGGCGTGGCGCAGACCACGATGACCGTGGCCGGCGAGGTCGTGACCGCAGCCAAAACCGCGGCTGATCAGGTTGGTGCGCCGCCAGGAGCGCCGCCCGCACCCTCTGGCACGCCACCTGCAGCATCGACCGCGCAGGCCCCGCCGCCGACGGCAGCGCCCTGACGGCAGCGTGG
>CANJOX010000478.1 GCA_947475795.1 Gemmatimonadota bacterium | reverse complement strand
CTGGTGGTGGGGCACAATCACCGGTTCCGTGCCGATGTGCAGGCGCTCGACCAGTTCATTCGGAACGCCGAGCTCGGGCAGGTCTCGTCGATCCGCGCCGGCTCGCTGCACGTGAAACACACCGCCGATGGCTGGCGGAATCGCCGCGCCGAGTCGGGCGGCGGCGTGTTTCTCGAGCACGGCTTCCCGCTGCTCGATCTGGCGATGTGGCTGGCCGATGGCCCCAACCCGGTGCGTGTCGTGTCATCGATGCGCCGTGGGCGCGCCGCCGGATCGGTGGAAGACGCCATGCAGGTGTTTCTCGAGTGCGAGAACGGTCTCGTGCTCAACATCGACGTCTCCTGGTCGTACGTGGGCGACGAAGACCGCTGGTGGTTCGAGGTGCACGCCACGCGCGGCTCGGCGCGACTCGCGCCACTGCGCGTGACCAAGGAGCTGAACGGTCGTGCGGTCGACGTGTCGCCCTCGGGCGCGGCGGCGCGCGAAAGTCCGTTTTTGCAGAGCTACCGCGCCGAGATCGCCCATTTTCTGGCGGTCATCAATGACGAGACGCCATACGAGCCGCCCACCGATCAGGTCCTGGTGCAGAAAGTGCTCGAGGCGATCTACAAGGCGGCCGACGACGGGAAAGAGATTCGCTTCTGATGGCGGCGCGAGCGAAGGGCCGCATGGCGGCGTGGTCGCGAGCGTTGGTGTTCGGCGTCGCGTGTCTCGGGACGCTCGCTTGGGCACCGCGGGCCGCCGCGTGGGAAGTGGAAGCACAGGACGCGGGGCCGTCCACGCCGCCGCCCCCGGCCCCCGGGGTGTCGGCCTCGCTCGACAGTGCCCGCGCCGTGCGTGGCGCGCGTCTCACGGTGGCGGTGCTCACCTACGGGCCCGGTGAGTTCGTGTTCGAGAAGTTCGGTCACATCGCGCTGGCGCTCCGCGACAGCGCGACGGGAGAGGACATTGCCTTCAACTGGGGGATGTTCGATTTCAACCAACCCAACTTCCTCGGGCGGTTTCTGACCGGCGACACGAAATACTGGATGGCCGGGTATCGCACGGAAGACTTCAACCGTGCGTACATGGGGGAGAACCGCAGTATCCGCCGTCAGGAGTTGCAGCTCACAGCGCTGCAGCGCGGCGCGATCGCCGAGTATCTGGCGTGGAATGCGGCGGACGCGAACAAGTACTACCGCTACGACTACTACGCGGACAACTGTGCGACGCGGGTGCGCGACGTACTGGACTGGGCGCTCACCGGTCAGCTGCGGCCACCGTTTTCCCAGACGGGGAGCGGGCGCACGTGGCGCAACGAAACGGCACGGATCACCGCCGACGATCCGCTGGTGTATCCCGGCATTCAGGTCGCGCTGGGGCGAAACGCCGATCATGTGCTGTCCAAATGGGAGGAGTCGTTTCTCCCCGAGCGGCTGGCCGATCATCTTGCTGCCATCACCCTGCGCGGTGACGACGGCCCGCCGGTCCGACTGGTGCAGCGCGACGACGTCCTCTTTACCGGCGACCGTCCCGCCATGCCGTTGCAGGCGCCGGCGCGGGTGCCGATGGCGTTGCTGCTCGGCGGTGCGATGGCGGGGCTCGTGCTGTGGTCGGCAGGGGCGCGGGAACGCGCGGGGCGCCTGCCGGCGACGCTCGTTGCGGCCGCGTGGTTCGGGATCGGTGCGACGCTCGGCACGGCGCTGTTGCTGGCCGGCACGGTCACGAAGCATCTGCCGTACATGGGTGCCAACCTCACGGTCCTGCAGTTGCATCCCCTCCTGCTCGTGGCGGCCGTCACGGTTACGATGGCGCTGTGGCGCGGCACGGCGGGGCGGGTGGCCATGGGCGTCTCCGCCGTCGTGGCGCTGCTGTCGGTGGCCGGTGCCGTGCTGCATCTCGTCCCGTCGCTCACGCAGCAGGGGGGCGTCGTGCTGGCGGTGATCGTGCCCGTGCACGTGGCCTTCGCCGTGGCGATGCGGCGCCTCCATGCGCGTGGGGGCACGCCATGACCGCCCCGCGCAATACGCCGCCGCTCGCCCCGCGCATCGCAGCCGGGATCGACGTGGGTGGCACGTTTACCGATCTGGCGGCGCTGCACGCTGACGGGACGGTGCACACGTCGAAGGTGCTGAGCGTCGCAAGCGATCGCAGCGCCGGTGTGCTGCAGGCGTTGCAGGAAGGCGCGGTGGAGGGCGCGCAGCTCGCGCACATCGCGCACGGCACCACGGTCGTCACCAACCTGCTCCTCGAGCGGGCCGGTGCGCGGGTGGTGGCATGCGCCACGGCGGGATTCACCGACGTACTCGAACTGCGGCGTCAGGAGCGCGCGGCCTTGTACGATCTGGCGGCGCAGCATGCCCGCCCGCTGGTGGAGCCCGCGCAGGTGATCGCGGTCCGCGAGCGGATCACCCCCGACGGGGTGATCACGCCGCTCACCGAGGAGGCGATCGCCGACGTGGTGGCCGCCGTGATGGCGCAGCGTCCCGACACGGTGGCGATCACGCTGTTGCACGCGTACGGCGACGCCTCGCATGAGCTGCGGCTGCGCGACGCGCTGCAGGCGGCGCTGCAGGCCGCCGGGATGCCGTGTGACATTGTGTGCTCGCACGAGGCCCTCCCCGAGATCCGCGAATACGAGCGCATGGCCACCACGGTGGCCGAGGCGTACGCGCGACCGGCGGTGCGGCGGTATCTCGCCGGGCTGTCCGAGCGGCTCGCGCAGCACGGTTACCCGGCGCCCCGCGTGATGACCTCCGCCGGTGGTACCCTGTCGGCGTACGATGCCGCGACGCACGCGGCCGCGCTGGCGCTGTCGGGACCGGCCGGTGGCGTGACCGGCGCCGCCGCGATTGCGCGGGCGCTCGGTGAATCGCGCGCCCTCACGATCGACATCGGTGGCACGAGCGCCGACGTGGGGCTGATCGACGATGGCGAGCCGCTGGTGGAGCGCGGCGGCGGTGTGGCAGGGATCCCGATCGCACTGCCGCGGGTGCTGGTCGAAGCCGTCGCTGCCGGCGGGGGCAGTATCGCGTGGCTGGACGATGGCGGGGCGCTGCGCACGGGCCCGATGAGCGCCGGGGCATCGCCCGG
>CANJOX010000477.1 GCA_947475795.1 Gemmatimonadota bacterium | reverse complement strand
CCGAGCAGGACGATCAGCGGCACGCAGCAGATGGCGATGACGATGTTGGTGGCGACGCCGGCCAACGACACGATGATGTCGCCGCGGCGGTAGTTCCGGTAATTCCGCGGGTTGACCGGCACCGGCTTCGCCCCGCCGAAAATCGGCGCACCGATAAACGCGAGGAACACGGGCAGGATGACCGTCATGAACGGATCAATGTGCTTGATCGGGTTCCACGTGAGCCGCCCGAGTTGGTACGCGGTGGGGTCACCCTGCCGGAACGCCGCATAGCCGTGCGCGTACTCGTGGGCGACCATCGAGAACAGCAGCACCGGGGCGATGAGGGCGAGTCGCTGAGCGAAATCCAACGCGGAAGCCGTAAGAAGGGGAACGCGCAGACTCTCACGCGAATGCAAGCAAGTACAGATTTGGAAGGTATCCGTCCGGCCGGCGGGTGTCAAAGCAGCCACGGCCCCGCTTTCCCTGTGCGGCCAAGGGTGTCTTGACCATCGGCCTCCGTGTGGCTATGGTTCCCAGTCTGTGTACAGTGGCTTGGGGCGCTGCCCTGCCCGACTGTCGTTTTCGATCTTACCGTCAATACCTGCTGGGGAGTTTTCCGTGCCGAATATCAAGTCCGCGAAGAAAGACCTGCGGAAGTCGCGTGCGGCTGCGGTGCGCAATCGTGCGCAGCGCTCGGCCCTGCGTACTGCCGTGAAGCGGGCGAAGGGTGCCGCTGCTGCTGCCGATGACCGCCTTGCCGCCGTGTCGCTGCTGGACCGCGCCGCGCGCAAGGGACTGATCCACCGCAATGCGGCGGCCCGTCAGAAGAGCAAGCTCGCCAAGGCTGCCAACGCCGCCGCGTAATTCGCGGTCGGGACGGAACAAGGGCCGGACTCTCGCGAGTCCGGCCCTTTGTCGTTCCCGGCCGCCGTGCGGAGGCGTGCCGCGGGCACCCGCCGCCTAAAAGGCGGCGAGTTCCCCGCCGCAGCGCTCGCAGTACCACTCGGTGGGCAGGTTCATGGTGCCACACTCGGTGCAGCGCAGCGTCTTGACCGGGTCGTGCGGCACCGCCCCGGTGGGAAGCGCGGGGGTGGCGGCGGGCGCCTGGGTAAACGGCGCTGCGGGGGCCGCCGTGAACGGTGCGCCGGGCGCCGATGTCGGAGCGGGCTCGGTGACCGACCGCAGGAAGGCGAGATCGTCAAAGGTGTCGGCGACATCGGCGGCCGCCGCGCCACCATGGACCTCGAGTTCCACCTCGATCCCTTCCAGCATCGGCGCGACGGGGGTGTCCGGCGCGGCGGGCTCGTCGGAGAACAGCGCCAGCGCGTCATCGAACTCCTGCGAGGTCTCCATGGCCGGCAGCGGTTCCTCGTCGAAGTCGGCCAGCTCCGGCATGGCAGCCACGAGCCGAACGTCGGCGACACCCTCCGCCCCGACCCCAAGGGGGATGTCAACCTCGGCCGCCGCCGCCGGCACCACCTCCGCCACGGCCGCCGGCGGCTCGCGGCGCGCGCTCGACAGCAGCGTATGGATCTCGTCGATTTCGAGCAGCAGCCCGTCGCGCTGCTCGCCAAGCGCGGCAATTTTCGTCTCGACGTCTTCGCGGACCGTCGCCCACCGATCGTCGTCGTACTCACCGACGGCGGTGCGAAGCATGGCCTCGGCCCGCTCGTCCTCGAGGGTGGCCAGCTCCGCTTCCAGCGCGGCGTGCCGCCCGTCAAGTTCGTCGCCGTGGGCCGCGAGCACTCCGATGTGCTCGCGGAGCTGTGAGGTGACCAGATCCCGGCGCGTGACGTAATCCCCGTGCACGCGCTCGAACACGCGGGCGGGGGTGTCGGCGCGGCGCGCCTCGAGAGCGGTCAGCCAATCATCATAGCGCTGGCGCTCGGCGACGAGCGACCGGATTTCGTCAATGGACACTGCGCGGGACTCCGTCATGTGAGGACGCCGGACAAACGATGCGATGCCATGTACCAACCAGATGAATTTGACGACGCGTGGTCACGCGCCGGTGTGACGCCCGTTGCAGCCAAGGCTCAGGACACGCCGGTCGCTGACGGCACCGGCGCACCGCGACGGCGCGGATGCAGCGCCGCCAGCGCCGCGGCTTCCGACGCCGGGAGCGGTGTCGCACCGCCCAGCAGCCCGGCCACGGCCAGGATGCGTGCGGCCTGTTCTACACTCTCCATGCGCAGCAACGCATCCTCCAGCGAGTGCCCCACCGCCGTCACGCCGTGATTGGCCAGCAGGAAGACTTCGTGATGCTCGAGGTACGGGTGCAGCGCGGCAGCCAACGCCGGTGTGCCGGGCCGTCCGTACGGCACCAGCGCGACCGGTCCGACCACCACGGGGAGTTCCGGCAGCACATCCGCCGGGATACCCCGACCCGCTGCCGCGAAGCCGGTGGCCACCGGCGGATGCGCATGCACCACCGCCTGCACATCGGCCCTGGCCGCGTAGCAGGCGAGGTGCATCCCCAGCTCCGACGACGGGCGCCGCACCGAGTCACGCGGCGCGGCGTTTCCGGGGGTGTCGCCGGTTCGTTCGTCGTGATGGATCGTTCCGTCGGCGGACAACTGAAGGATATCACGATAGGTGACGGCCCCTTTGTCGACCCCGCTGGCGGTGATGAGCAACCCGCCGTCGGGGAGCCGGCAGGAGATGTTCCCCTCCGCCCCCGCCAGCAGCCCGCGCGCGTGGAGGCGTCGGCACGCCGCGGCCATGGCGACGCGCAGCGTGTGGCCTGCCTCGTCAGCCTCCGGCGTCAACGGCGCACCGGCCGCCACCGTTACTCGGCCCGGTAGACGACCCGACCACCGACCACTGTGATCCGCGCCTGTCCGGTGAGAGCATGTCCGCCGTACGGCGTGTTCCGTCCCTTGGAACGGAAGGTCTTGGGGTCAACCGTCCACGTGCGGTTGGGATCGAACACCGTGACGTCGCCGATGCTGCCGGCCGCGAGCGTGCCACCGGGCAGGCGGAAGACCTTGGCTGGCTTGCAACTCATGGCGTCGACCATCTGCGACAACGTCATGACGCCACGGTGCAGCAGGTACGTGCAGTTCACGCCGAGGGCGGTTTCGAGGCCGACGATGCCATTGG
>CANJOX010000476.1 GCA_947475795.1 Gemmatimonadota bacterium | reverse complement strand
GCGCGCTGCGCCGCGTCCTCGGTCCCGGCACGCTCGCGCTCCTCTTCGCCAACGGCACCATCGGCGCGGGGATTTTCGCGCTCCCCGGCCTGGTGGCCGCCACGCTGGGCAGCGCGACCGCGCTCGGCTACGCGATCTGTGCCGTGCTGGTGATGCTGATCTTTCTCTGCTTCGCCGAAGCGGGCAGTCGCGTCCACGACAGCGGCGGGGCCTACGCCTATGTGGGTACGGCGTTCGGCCCCTTCGCCGGATTCATCGCCGCCAATCTGGTGTGGTTCGGGTTCTCCGCCTGTGCCAATGCGGCGCTCGCCGATGTTCTCGTCGGCGCACTGGCCACGTCCGTGCCGGCGCTCGCGCAGCCGATCCCGCGCGCGATCGCCTTGATCTCGCTGTTCGCGTGCACGGCCGGCGTAAACATCATGGGGGTGAAGACCGGCGCGCGCGTGGTTGTGGGGCTGACCGTCCTCAAGCTGCTGCCGCTGGTGCTGCTGCTCGTGGTCGGCATCCCGCACATCGAGTGGTCACACATCGTGCCGACCCGTGTGCCTGATGCGTCCACGCTCGGCAGTGGCGTGCTGCTGCTGATGTTCGCGTTCGTGGGTGGCGAAGCCTCGCTGTCGGCCAGCGGTGAGCTGCGCCAGCCCAGTCGGACCGTGCCGCTCGGTCTCCTGATGGGCGTGGCTACCGTGGTGGGCCTGTATTGCGGACTGCAGTTGGTCGCCGAGGGGGTGCTCGGGGCTGATCTGCCGCGCGAGTCCGTGTCGCCCCTCTCGGCCGCCGCCGGTCAGCTGATGGGCCCGTGGGGGCGCACGATGCTACTGGGCGCGGTGTCGCTGTCGATTTTCGCCAATCTGAACGGCGATCTGCTGCTCTCGCCGCGCTGTCTGTACGCCGCCGCCAAGGATGGTTTGCTCCCGGCACCGCTGGCCAAGGTGCATCCGCGGTTCCAGACACCGTACGTGGCGATCGTGGTGTTCGCCGCGATCTGCGCCACGTTGGCCGTCCTCGGCGCCTTCAAGCCGCTGGCCATTCTGGGCACCTCGTCGCTGCTGCTGGTGGACGTGGCCGTCTGTCTCGCCGTGCTGCAGCTGCGGCGGCGCGGGGTGCAAGGGGCCGAGCCGCCGTTCGTCATTCCCGGCGGACCACTCATCCCGGTTCTGGGGGCGACCGTCTGCGTCTGGGTCCTGACCAACCTCACGCGCGAGGAACTGTTGGGGCTGAGCGCGCTGGTGTTCTTCTCGGGCGGCTTGTACCTGCGCCTCCTGCGCGCCCGCGCGTTCGCGGCGCGCCGGGCCGCGGCGCGCGCCAGCGCCGGAGCAGGTGCAGGAGCAGGCGCAGGAGCAGACGCACCCGGTGCCTGACTGATGTTGGCCCCCCGCCGCTCCTGACCGGGATTCGCCAACAGCCCCCGTCGGTGCGATATTCCCGCGACGCCCTTCTTCACCTGTCTCCACGACCCAAGGATCTCACGCATGCGACACGCCCTCATGTACGTCGGCGGCTTCGAACGGAACTTCCCGACGCTCACCACCGCCTCCACGTCGTTCGAGGGCAGTGATGGGGCGCAGCATGCCTATGCTCCGTGGCCCGAGGGCGTGGACGGTCTGCGCATTTCGTTCATGGAGAAGACCGGCAAGAAGTTCGTGGCCGTGCGCGTGTCCGACGGCACCAGCGACGTGGTGCTGCACAACGAGATGGTGCTCGTGCCGGGTGAGCATTTCGGTTTCGGGGTGCACCTCAGCGGCACGCCCACGGTGATCGACGACAGTCTCGCTGTGATGAAGATGCTCGAGGATATCACCAAGAAGAACGTGGCACACAGCGACGAACTGCTGGCCATCCGCGCCCGCTTCAAGGCCGCGAACACCAAGCACTAGCCGTCGGGTCGATCGCCGCGCCGGCGGTTGTCGCGCGGGCGGTCACAACGCAGAGGGGCCGGCGATCATCGCCGGCCCCTCGTGTCGTTCATACCACCGCCGTCAGGTTACGGCGTGGGCTGGTCGCCCTTGGGCTGCGTGACTTGCGGCCGCACGGTGGGGTACTCGATGCCGAGCTGTTCGAGATACGTTTTGAACTTCGTGGGGTCGTAGTAGAACTTCTGCAGCTGCGTCTTGTAGCGCGCCATGATGTCAGCGTTCAGGTACGTCGGCGGCGTGTCCTGCGGGCGGATGAACGGCTGGTACTTCACGTTCTTCGTCTGCACGTTGTTGAAGTAGTCCCATGCGTCCGCCACGACCTTGGGCGTGAGGAAAATGTCGAGCATCGTGAGCGCCTGCACCTTGGCGCCGGCCAGCGCACCCTTGTGCGCGATCGGCGTCGCCATCGAGATGGCGTTGGCCCAGTTGTGCCCCGGGAGTCCGGGAATGTTCGACGGGAAGCGCAGCGTGATGGTGGGCACGTTCCACGCGATGTCGCCGATGTCGTCGGATCCGCCGCCCATCCAGTTCTGCGGCGTTTCGGCGCCGCGCAGCTGCTTGTTCACCTGGTCCGACAGGCCGAAGTCGGGCGATCCGAGTTCCTTCTGGATCCCCTTCGCGAGCGTCTGGTCCTTGTCGTCCCACTTCGGCATGCCCACCGTCTGCACGTTCTCGTGCATCGCTTCCGCGATCGGCTTGCTGAAGTGCGCGGACCAGCCGGAGCCGAGAATCGCGATCGTGTCGAGCTTGGTGTCGGTCATCATCGCCGCGCCTTCGGCGATCTTCTTGCCCACCTCGAACAGCGCCATCGTACGCGGATAGTCCTGCTCGCGGAAATAGAACCAGATGCTCGCGGTGCTGGGCACGACGTTCGGCTGATCGCCGCCGTCCTTGATCACGTAGTGCGAGCGCTGCTGCAGCCGCAGATGTTCGCGCTTGTACTCCCACGCCTGACCCATCAGCATCACCGCGTCGAGCGCGCTCTTGCCGCTCCACGGCGCACCGGCCGCGTGTGCACTGGAGCCGCGGAACCGGAACTCGGCCGAGAGCAGCGCGCTCGATCCGCTGGCGCCCCATGACACACCGAGGTCGTTGCCGACGTGCGTGAACAGCGTGACGTCGGTGTTCTTGAAGAGCCCCGAGCGCACGAGGAACGCCTTGCCCGCCATCTG
>CANJOX010000475.1 GCA_947475795.1 Gemmatimonadota bacterium | reverse complement strand
GGGCGGCGTGACGCCGGAGAATGTGGGAACCTGGATCGCGGCCGGCGCGGTGGCGGTGGGACTCGGGTCGGCGCTCGTCGATCCTGCCCTCGTGCACGCGCGCGATTTTGCCACGATCACGGCACGCGCCCGTATGGTTGCTGATGGAATCGCCGCCGCGCGCGCCGCACGGAGGCTCGCATGAGCGTGCCTATGGCTCCGGTGGTCTCGTTCGGCGAGGTGTTGTTGCGCCTCTCGCCACCGAACACGGAACGGCTGTTCCAGTCGCCGTCACTGCGCACGTGGTGGGGGGGAGCCGAGGCGAATGTGGCCGCCGGTCTCGCCAACCTGGGCACCGCCGCGCAGCATGTCACGCAGCTGCCGGAAGGTCCGATCGGTGACGCCGCCGTGCGCGCGCTGGGCGCCGAAGGCGTGGACACGCGCCACGTGCAGCGACGAGGGACCCGCATGGGACTCTACTTCCTCGAGAGTGGTGCTGATCTGCGGCCGCTGCGCGTGGTGTACGACCGGGAACACTCCGCATTTTCTCAGATCGAGCCCGCCGACTTCGACTGGACGTCGATCTTGCGTGGAGCGCGGTGGCTGCATCTGTGCGGCATTTCGCCGGCCCTTGGCCGTGGCCCCCTGCAGTGTGTGCACGATGCGCTTAACGCCGCGGACGCCCACGGAATTCCCGTCAGCCTCGATCTCAACTATCGCCCGGCGCTCTGGGGAGCCCGTGATCCGCGCCCCATTATGCAGCCGATCGCGGCGCGTGCCTCGTTGTTGATCGCCAACCCCGGGGCCATCAGCGCCATGCTCGGCCTGACCACGCCCGGCACGGCACCCGAGGAGCCAGCGTCGCTGCAGCGGACGGCCGACGCGCTGCATCGTGACTACGGCTGCGCGCGCGTAGCGATCACGCAGCGCGAAGTGCTTTCCGCGAGTGCGCATGGCTGGCAGGCGCATTTGTTCGACACCGCGACCAATACCAGGCACTACGGCGGACGCTACCACGTGCAGCTGGTCGATCGCGTGGGCGGCGGCGACGCGTTTGTGGCCGGTCTGCTGCATCAACTGTTGGCCGATGCCCCTTTGGATTATGCGGTGCGCTTCGCCACCGCGGCCGGCGCGCTCAAGTTGACGATTCCCGGTGACATCAATCGCGTGCGCGTGGCTGATGTCGAGCACATCCTCGCCTCCGCCACGTGACCTCATGAGCACGACCGACACGAAGACCGTCGCGAAGATCGGCCGATATCGCTGGACGATCTGTGCGCTGCTTTTCTTCGCGACCACGATCAACTACATCGACCGGCAAGTGACCGGGATTCTGGCGCCCACGCTGCAGGCAGAATTCGGCTGGTCCGAGGTGCAGTACGCAGCGATCACGTCGTACTGGACGGCAGCGTATGCCATCGGGTTTTTGTTCGTGGGGCGGTTCATCGACAAGGTCGGCGTGCGGATGGGCTTCGCGGTGGCGGTGATTGTCTGGAGCATTGCCGCCGCCGCGCATGGGATGGTGCACAGTGTGTTTGGCTTCGGCCTCGCGCGCTTCCTCCTCGGCCTCGGTGAGTCGGCCAATTTTCCGTCGGCGATCAAAGCCACCGCCGAGTGGTTTCCGCGCCACGAACGGGCCTTCGCCACCGGCATCTTCAACTCCGGTTCGAATGTCGGCGTGATGATCACGGCCATCATCGTCCCGTGGATCACCCTCACGTGGGGATGGCGGTGGGCCTTCGTGGCCACGGGGCTGTTCGGAATTCTGTGGGTGCTTTTCTGGCTGCCGCTGTACCGGCGGCCGCAGGAGCACCCGAAGCTGTCGGCCCGCGAGCTCGAGTATATCCGCGACGGTATCGATCACACGGAGCCCGTCACGCCGCTGCACGTCGGGTGGTTGCATCTCCTGAGCTATCGCCAGACGTGGACGTTCGTGGTAGGCAAGTTTCTGACCGACGGCGTGTGGTGGTTCTATCTGTTCTGGCTCCCGAAATTCCTCGACGCGCGGTACGGCATCAAACTGGGCAAGCTCGCCCTGCCGATCATCATCATCTACCTGGTGGCCGACGTCGGTTCCGTGGGTGGCGGCTGGTTGTCCGGGGCGTTGATCAAGCGCGGGTGGGAAGTACATCGGGCGCGAAAGACCACGCTGCTGATCGCGGCATTGCTGATCGTACCCACGGCACTCGCCCCGTTGGCCAGCTCGTTGTGGGTGGCGGTGGCCATCGTGAGCGTGGCCGCCGCGGCGCACCAGTGGTGGTCGGCGAATCTATTCACGCTCACCAGTGACATGTTTCCACGCCAGGCCATCGGTTCGGTGGTCGGCCTTGGTGGTTTTGCCGGCGCGGCCGGCGGCGTGCTCTTTCAGCGGCTCACCGGCACGATCCTCGAGTCGACCGGCAGCAACTATCTCCCGGTGTTCATCATCTGCGGCTCAGCATATGTGACCGCGCTCCTGATTATCCATCTCCTTGCCCCGCGGATGGAGCCGGTCACGCTCGAATAGCGGTAGCACAGTGAGAACGTGTGCGATGCCGATCTACTCGATTATAGCCCATGGCGTCCGATTTGCGTGATGGCCCACGCCGCACTCTCCCGCACCACGGGGTGCGCATGCCCCCCCATCGCCTCCAGCACCGCCAAATCCTCGGCCGTGCCCACGTTCCCCAGCACCACGCACGCGTTCCGTTGCAGCATCCACAGCTTGGCGCGCTTGATCGCGCTGCCCTTGAACGCCGCGGCGTAGTCGGCGGGCTCCATCATCAAGATCTCGCGCGCCAGCGCCCGCGTCCCCTCGCGTGAGCCGGCATCGAGAAACATCTCGCGCGAGGCGAACGCAGGTTCACGCAGCGCCGTCGTGAACGTCACGTTCCACGGACACACCTCCTGGCAGACATCGCAGCCGTACAGCAGCGCGCCGATGCGCGCGCGCAGGGGCTCGGGGATGGCGCCGCGCAGTTCGATGGTGAGGTAGCTGATGCACTGCGTGGCGTCGAGCACGCGGGGGCCGGTGAACGCCTGGGTGGGACAGGCGTCGAGGCAGCGGGTGCAGCTGCCGCAGCGGTCGGCCTCGAATGGTGCGTCGGTGGCGAGCGCGACCTCGGGGCCGAGCGC
>CANJOX010000474.1 GCA_947475795.1 Gemmatimonadota bacterium | reverse complement strand
GCGCACGTACGTCCACACGAGATAGCCGGCGAAAATGCCGAGGGGCACGTTGATGTAGAAGATCCACGGCCACGCGTACGCATCGACGATGTAGCCTCCGAGCGTCGGGCCGAGCGTCGGGCCCACCATGACACCCACGCCGAAGATCGATTGACCGATGCCGCGCTCATGCGGCGGAAACGCTTCGAACAGCGTGGTCTGCGCCGTGGACAGCAGCGCGCCGCCACCGAGTCCCTGCAGCACGCGCCAGAACACCAGTCCCCACAGCGACGTGGCCGCGCCGCAGAAAAACGACGCCACCACGAAGATCGCGATCGACCCGGTGAGGTAGTTGCGGCGTCCGAAGAATGCGGAGAGCCAGCTCGACATCGGAATCACGATCACGTTCGCGATGATGTACGACGTGGACACCCACGCGATCTCGTCGAGCGTGGCGCCGAGCGTGCCCATCATGTGCGGGATCGCCACGTTCACGATCGACGTGTCCACGAGTTCCAGCACCGCGGCCAGCGTGACCGCGATCGCGATCAGATACTTGTGCTTGTACGGATCCTCCGTCACGGCCTCAGCGCACCGTCACGGTTGCGAGCACCGACATCCCCGGGCGCAGCGGACGGTCGGCCCCGAGCGGCTTCGTGATCCGGATGCGCACCGGCACCCGTTGCACCACCTTCGTGAAGTTGCCGGTCGCGTTGTCCGGCGGGAGCAGCGCGAACTTCGCTCCCGTGGCCGACGCGATACTCTCCACCACGCCCTCCGCGTGCGCACCGTAGGCGTCGACCTCGAGCTCCACCGGCTGCCCCACGCGGATCCGGCTCAGCTGCGTTTCCTTGAAGTTGGCCGACACGAACACCCCTGAGTCCGACACGATCGACATCAGGGTTTGCCCCGGCTGGATCAGCTGCCCCACCTCCACCTGCTTCCGCGACACAACCCCGCCGACGGGCGCCACGATCGTCGTGAACGACAGTTGCAGCGCCGCGTTGTCGCGGACGGCCTGCGCCGCGGCAAGTCGCGCGCTGGCCAGCCGGACTCCCGCCTCGGCGCTCGAGACTCCGGAGGCGGCCGCGCTGACCTGCCGTTGGGTGGCGGTGAGCTGCGCGCTGGCGGCGTCGAATGTGGCTTGCGCGGCGTCTAGCTGCGCCACGCTGATGATCTGCTTGGCCGATAGCTCCTTCGCGCGCGCCAGATCGCTTTGGGCTTTCACCATCTGCGCCCGCGCCGCGTCGACCTGCGCATCGCCCACATCACGCTGGCTCGCCGCGGTGCGCACCTGCGCCGAGGCCTGTCCCATCACGCCTCGCGTTCCTGACGCCGCGAGCGCGGCGGCGTAGTCGGCCTCCGCCTGCGCCAGACGCACCTCGTATTCACGCCGGTCGATCGTGACGAGCGCGCCGCGATCGTCCACGTGCACGTTATCTCCCACATTCACGGCGAGCACGAAGCCGCCCACCTTGGCCACCACCGGCACGATGTGCCCGTCGACCTGCGCGTTGTCGGTGGATTCGTGCGCCTGCGCGAACGACCAGCGGTTGTAGCCCCACACCCCGCCGGCGACGGCGAGCACGAGGGGGATGAGCAGACGGATATTCGGGCGGGCCATATGAATCAGAGCGAAGTGAGGGAGTACGGAGTCGGGAGGACGGAGTGCAGATGAGGACGGGCGCTATGGCAGCTGCTGGACGTCGCCCATCGCGCGGGCGAGGGCGACGCGGGAGCCGTGATAGCTCGCGAGGGCGTCGTTGCGCAGCGTCCGCGCCTGATTCAGCGACAGCAGCGCGGTGATCACGTCGCCGTTACCGGCCACGCCAGCGCGGAACCGCTCCCGCGCCTGTGAGACTTCCTGTTCTGCGAGTCGCAGCCGTTCGCGGACGGCGTCCACCTGCTCCAAGGCGCCGGCGAGATCGAGCAGCGCGGCGCGTACCTCGAGCGCGCTCTGCGCCCGCAGATCACGCAGGCGCGCGTCGGTCTCGCGCGAGGCGGCCAGCTGCTCCTGCATGCGCCCTTCGCGCCGGAACCCGTCAAACAGCCCCACGGAGAGCTGCACGCCCCACGTGTACGTGGGGAGCAGGCGGCTCCAGTTCTTGCCGATCACGCCCTGATCGACCATGAGTCCCAGCTGCGGCGTGCGCTCCCACCGGATCGCACTGGTGGCACGGCGCTGTGACGCACCCTGCGCCATCAGGGCGCGCACGTCGGCGCGTGTCTCCCCGGCATGCGTGAGCGCCGCCTGTTCGTCGGGCGCGGCCTCACCGATCGGGAGGCCGGCCAGTGAATCGCGCAGCGCCAGCGGCGCATCCAGCGGAAGCGCGACGGCGCGCTTGAGTTCGAGCAGGGTGCGGTCCCGGTCGTTGCGCGCGGCGATGATCTGCGCGCGCACGTTGGCCAGCTGCGACTCTGCGCGCGTCACGTCCAGCGCGATCCCGACACCGGCCTGCAGCTGGTCGCGCGCAATGCGCAACAGATCCGCCGCCAGCGCCGAATCTGCCCGACGCGCCGAGAGCTGCGCCTCGGCCCGCGCGGCGCGCACGTACACCACCGCGGCCGTCGCGGCGGCAAGATCTGCCTGCGCCTGCACGTCGGCGCTGGCGGCCACCACGGCCGACTGGGCTGCCCGCCACTTGGCGATGTTGCCCAGATCGAGCAGCGGCTGCTGCAGCCGGTAACGCAGGTCCACCGTCGGCACGGGCCCCAGCAGCTCGCCCTCGGGGTTGAGCAACGGCTTCCCCGTGGCGGGATTGGCGAAGGAGAAACCGAACGTGGCCGAGTTGAGCGTGCGCTCCGCCTGCTGCACGCCGGCGGCGAGGTCGGGGAACAGCGCTCCGCGGCGCTGTAGCACGCGTGCTTCGGCCTGCGCCACGCGGGTGCGTGCCACCTCGACGCCGCCGCTTTGTTTGGCGGCGAGCCGTGCGGCGTCGCCAAGGGACAGGGCCGGCTGGGCCGACAACGCATGGCCGCCCAGCAGCAACAGGGCGGCGCTACGAGAGAGTACGCGGATCATGGACGCAGGGCGGAAAGGTAGAACGCCAGCATTTCGTCGAGCACCTGCTCGTCGCTGCCAAGGGATTGAAAGACCTCACGGCGCGCGCACCACG
>CANJOX010000473.1 GCA_947475795.1 Gemmatimonadota bacterium | reverse complement strand
TGTGAAGGGAGAGAGCGCGAATCCGGTGAAGACGTTGCGGATGCGCTACGACGCGTGGAAGCGGGCCGGGAGCAAGCGGACGGCGTCGCCGGGGGCGACGCTGTTCAAGCCGGTGGGATCGGGGGGGGTGAACGGCATCCCTTGACCGACCCCGCCACGCCCGTCAGCCTTCATGCATGGCTGCACAGCACGACCTTGGTCTTCCCGGCGCGCTCCCGGAGCGCGATCGCCTCGCGCTCCGTCGCTGGATGCTGCTCTCCATCGTGGCGGTGTTCTTCGCCGTGGCGGTGGGCGGCATCACCCGCCTCACCGAGAGCGGGCTCTCCATCACCGAGTGGAAGCCGGTGTCCGGCGCCTTGCCGCCGTCGGGCGACGCGGCGTGGGCGGCCGAGCTCACCAAGTTTCAGCAGATCCCGCAGGCCAGCAGCACCCACGCCGGCATCACGCTGGCGCAGTTCAAGTGGATCTACTGGTGGGAGTGGTTCCACCGGAACGTGGCCCGCACGGTGGGATTGGTGTTCGCCATCCCGTGGCTGTTGTTCATGGTGCAGGGGCGCATTCCGCGCGCCCTCCGCCTGCGCCTCACCGCCCTGCCGCTGCTCACGCTCTCTCAGGGCGCGCTGGGCTGGTACATGGTGCAAAGCGGCCTCGTGGAGCGCATCAGCGTGAGCGCCTCCCGGCTCACGGCGCATCTGGGGCTGGCCCTCGGTATTCTGGCTGTGAGCGTGTGGACGTACAGCGAGCTGCGCGCGCGCACGGCGGCGGAGCGGAGTGAACCCGTGGCCACGCCGCGCCGCTGGCAGCGCGCGTTGTTGAGTGCCGCGGTGTTGCTGGGGATCACGGTGCTATCGGGCGGCTTTGTGGCCGGACTGCGCGGTGGCCGGATCTTCAACGAGTTCCCGCTCATGGGAGGGCAGGTGGTGCCACCCGGATACGGCACGCTTACGCCGTGGTGGAGCAACGCCTTCGAGAACCCGGCGGCGGCGCAGTTTCACCACCGGCTGTTGGCGCTTTCGGTTACGGCATTTGTGCTCACCCTGGCGTGGCGTGCGCGTGGCGCCCCGCTGCCCCAGGGAGTGCGGCGGGCGGTGTTCGCCTTCGGGGCGGTGATCACCGCGCAGCTGGTGCTGGGCATCACCACCCTGCTGCTGGCCGTGCCTGTGCCGCTCGGGGTGCTGCACCAATTCACCGGCGTGCTGGCGCTCACGGCGGCGCTGGTGGCCACCCAGCGGGCGATGGCGTCGGGTGAGACCGTGGCGTCCCCGCGCGATATGGTGGCCCCGCGCCCCGCGCGGTCGGCGGCGCCTCCCGCTTCACCGCGTACCGCGGTCGGGTGAAAGGCTGGTCGCGACGTGTTGCTGGCCGATCGGCATTACGCCTCGGTCACGTTCCCGTTGGGTAGCCCGAGCCCACGTGCTCCCTCACCCCACGAGTCGTGGAACCGGGAGTTGTGGCTCGATGTGTCGGACCCCTGCCACAGCGTTGTGCCGATCAGGGGACCGACGAGGCGCGTGGACGTGCGGGATTCGCACTGCAACCCCATGCACTGCAAGCGCTAAGCACGCGGGCGCCGCCGCGTCGGCGTCTCCTCCGCATATGGCCCACATATTGCGTGACACGCGCGTAACATGACGATGAGAGCGTTCGTGCTGGCGGGGCGTTGGTGCCCGCTGGCGCTATCAACGCCGGTGTTCCGATCTCATGGCTCGCCCATCCCCGTCTCCCTTTAACGGAAACAGCTATGCGAAAGTTCGTGCTCATGATCGCGCTGTCGGTCCTCCCCACCACGGCGGCGCATGCCTCTCCCCCCGTGACCGTGCCCGAGCCGTCCAATTATGTGCTGATGGTGTCCGGCCTGGCGGCACTTGCGGTGGTGGCGCGCCGTCGTCGGCGCGCGTAAGGCGCCTCGCACGCGGGCGTCGCGGTGATGGAACCGATCGGCTCAGCGCGAACAGGTGGTGCAACGACCACCGAGCACACTGAGCCGATCGACGATTACGGCTTGGGCAGCGTGGCCCGATAGGCGGTGATCGCCTTGATCGTCGTGGTCACGCGCAGGTCGGCCACTTTGCGACCAAGTTCCTGCAGCCATTGTAATGACTCGAACTTGATGCCGTTGATCTCGGCCTGACCGGCCTTCACGCGCTGCGCAAAGCGGATCGACTGCGGATCGGCGAGGGCCATCGTGGCGTCGATGCCGAGCTCCTCGTGCAGGCCGCTGGTGCCGGTGCTGGCGCCGATCTTGATCCCTTCGGGAATCTTGAGCTCGTTCTGCAGGTACGGTTGCACCACACTGGTGTGGTTGTAATACTCGGCGACGTGCTTGAAGGACACCGTGTTCGGGCTATCGGCGTACACCTTGGTGAGTGAGTCAGCTGCGGTCTGCATACCGCGCGCGTTTCCGCCGCTGTCGCCCAGATAGTAGATCTCCGTGAAGCCCATGCTGCGCAGGTAGTTGCCCATGTCATACAGCAACGCGGCATAGGTGCCCTGCGACAGCATCGGGCCGGCGCGCCCCGGCTGAATCGTGGGCCCCGCATTGCCGGGTTCGAGCGTGACGAGTGGTGCGACGAGTGTCTTGCCCATCGTCCGCGCGATCATCTCGCCCAGGAGCTTGTTGTTGATGTTGTGCTTGTTCATCTGGAGATTACCGTCGTTGTTCTCGACGCCTCCGGTCATGATCAGCACCGTCGTATAGCCATCCTTGATCAGGTCGCGGAACTCGGGCTGGGTGAGTTCCTCGAGCCACACGGTGTTGATGCCGTCGATCGTGCGGGGCTTATTCGCCGCCGCCGCCCGCTGGGCCGCTTGTGCCGCGCGGTCAGTCGCACCGGCACCGCCCGTTGCCTGCGCTGAGGCGCTCGATACGGCGCTCGCCGCAAGCAGGGGCATCGTCAACAGCACCATCCACGTGGTTCGCATCACATCTCCGAGGGGTGGGGGCAGTTCGCGCCGGCGAGTGCCGTGTGTTTGTCTACGTGGTCATCTGGCACCCGCATCGGTGCGGGACTCGCCGTGCTATCCCCGCAACGACCGGAAAATACTCGCACACGGTGCGCGTCCTTGGCAGGTAGCCAAGGTATTCTGACACGTTG
>CANJOX010000472.1 GCA_947475795.1 Gemmatimonadota bacterium | reverse complement strand
TCAGGTTCCCACGCCGCATCGGCTCACGGAAATCCTGTGGGTGGTCCTGCCGGTGGGTGGACTGATCGCCGTCTTCATTGGCGCGTATCGCGCCCTGCCACTGTGACCGGAGTCGCGCTGGACCCCGAAAAGGCCCCCACGCCGCTCTCGCGCGATCTGATCGCGCTGACCAAGCCGCGCATCATTTCGCTCTTGCTCGTCACGACCGTCGCGCCGATGTATGCCGCGGGCTCGCCGACGTGGCTCTCGGTGCTGCTCGTCACGATTGGCGGCTATCTCATGGCGGGCGGTGCAAACGCGGTCAACATGTACCTCGACCGCGACATCGACGACGTCATGGCGCGCACGCGCCTGCGGCCGATTCCGAGCGGCCGCATGTCGCCGATTCAGGTGCTGGCCTTCGGGGTGGCCTGCGCGACCTTCGCCACCTGGATGCTGGCGCAGTTCGTGAACGTGCTCACGGCGGGCCTGGCGCTGGCCGGCTTCTACTTCTACGTGTTCATCTATACGCGGTGGCTCAAGCGGTCGTCGCCGCAGAACATTGTGATCGGTGGCGCAGCGGGTGCGTTCCCGCCGCTGGTGGGATGGGCGGCAGTGACGGGCACGCTCGATGTCTCGGCGCTGTGCCTGTTCCTCATCGTGTTCTACTGGACGCCGCCGCATTTCTGGGCACTCGCCCTGCTCAAGCAGGTGGACTACGGGCGCGCCAAGGTTCCAATGGCGCCGCTGGTGTGGGGTGAACGCGAGACGATGTACCAGATGGTGTGGTACACGGTGATCCTCATTGTACTCACCCTGTTGCCGGTGCTCTTCGGCGCGTTCGGCACGCTGTATCTGCTGTCGGCGATCGTGCTGAACGCCCTGCTGATGGGCGGCGTGCTCAAGGTGCTCGTCGCCGCCCGTGCGTCCAAGCCGTGGACCGGACCGGCCTGGTGGGTCTACAAGTACTCGCTGCTGTATCTCGCCCTGCTCTTTCTCGCGATGGCGGTCGATCGGGCGATCACGCGGTGAGTGAACCCACCGCGCCAGCGGGCGCGGCGACACCGACTTCCGCGACGCCGACCGCGTCGTCGCAGATCGTGTCGGCGCGGGTTGGCTCACCGCGTGAGCGCCCGATCGACCGCCATCGCGAGGAAGAGCAGGGCCAGGTAGAGCAGCGAATACTTGTAGACCCACCACGCCGGACCGGTCCACGGCTTCGACGCACGCGCCGCGAAGAGCACCTTGAGCACGCCGCCCATGAGCAGCGCATTCAACACGATCGCCGACAGCAGATACAGCGTGCCGAACGCGCCGAACAGCACCGGCAACAGCGTGAGCACGATGAGGATGACCGTGTACCACACCATCTGGTACATCGTCTCGCGTTCACCCCACACCAGCGGGGCCATCGGGACCTTGGCGCGGCCGTAGTCCACTTGCTTGAGCAGCGCGAGGGCCCAGAAATGCGGTGGCGTCCAGTAGAACACGATCAGGAACAGGCACAGCGCCGACACGTCGAGCGTGCCCGTCACCGCCGCCCATCCCACCAAGGGCGGAAATGCACCAGCGGCGCCACCGATCACGATGTTCTGCGGCGACGACCGCTTGAGCCAGCGCGTGTAGATGAAGACGTAGAAGTAGAAACCGGCCAGCGCGAGCCCCGCCGTGAGCACGTTGACGAAGTGCGCCAGCATCCACGTGGCAAAGGTCGCGCAGGCCACGCCGAACGCGAGCACCTGAATCGGAGACATGCGCCCGCTCGGAATCGGACGCAGGCGCGTGCGCGCCATGACGTCGTCGATGTCGCGATCGAGGTACATGTTCACCGCGTTCGCGCCCCCGGCCATGAGGTATCCGCCGATGCTGACGAGCAGCACCGTGAGCAACGTCGGCGAGCCAGCCGCATACATCGGCGCGACCGTCGTGACGAGCAGCAGCGAGATGATGCGCGGCTTCGTCAGCGCGATCAGATCGCGCGAGAGCGGCGTGGGGGCCTTTTCGGGGTCCAGCGCGACTCCGGTCAAAGTGGCAAGGCGCGATACGCGCCAATGAAGACAGCGATCAGTCCACCCACCGGCAGGACCACCCACAGGATTTCCGTAAGCCGATGCGGCGTCGGAACCTGAGACGAGGACGGCAGGATGGGCAGGGTACGAAACACAGCGCGCAAAATGAACAGTTGCGCAATCACGCAGGCCACGACGGCGCTCCAGAACAGCGCGGTCACGACAGCCGGCGGAAGGGACACAGTGAGGACGGAAGTCATAGCCTGTGAAAAGTAGACGACAGCACCCCGTGCGGTACTGCGCGCGGCGTACTACCATAGCGTCATGACCTCACCTTCGGTTTCCTCGACCAGCACAAATTCCGGTGCCGGCACGGAATTGCCCCGTCGCTTAGGGCTGTGGAGCGCGATCGCCGTCCTGGTCGGAACCACGATCGGCTCGGGAATCTTCCGGTCCCCGGCCGGAATCGCCGACAAACTGCCGGGCCCGCTGCCTCTGATGGCCGTCTGGGCGACCGGCGGCATCTTCGCGCTCTGCGGCGCCCTGACCCTGGCCGAACTGGCGGGGGCCATGCCACGGACCGGTGGCTACTTCGTGTACATCCGCGAAGCATGGGGTCGCTTGCCCGCGTTCCTGTACGGCTGGTCGGAGCTCACCCTCATTCGAGCCGCGGCGCTGGGCGGTATTTCGACCACCTTCGCCGAGTATCTGTTGCGAGGGCTGGGCTACAATCCGTCGCTCGCGCCCTACGACACCTACGCCCATTGGATCGCCGCCGCCACGGTGGCCCTGATGGCGGTGATCAACGTGGTCGGGCTCAAATGGGGCGCCCTGGTGCAGAACTTCACGACGGTCGCCAAGTATGGCGGCCTCATGCTGATCATTCTGCTGGCACTCATTCTGGGGCTGCCACAAACCGGTGGGCACTTCACGCCCGCCATGCCCCCAGGCAGCTTCTCCGTGTCCGCCTTCGGTCTGGCGCTGGTGTCGGTGCTCTGGGCCTTCGACGGATGGGGCGACCTCAGCAAGGTGGCCGGCGAAGTGAAGGACCCCGAGAAGACGCTGCCCAAGGCAATCGTCCTCGGCACCCTCAGCATCATCTTCATCTATCTC
>CANJOX010000471.1 GCA_947475795.1 Gemmatimonadota bacterium | reverse complement strand
CTGGGCGCAATACGGTCTTCCAGAAGCTGGGAATTTTCGCCGTGTACTGCAACATCCATCCGATGATGACGTCCTACGTGGTGGTGGTGGACACCCCCTATCGTACGCAGCCCGCTCCCGATGGCCGATGGAGCCTCGCCGGGGTGCCGCCCGGACGGTATGCGCTGCGCGTCTGGCATGAGCGAACGGGTGAAGTGACGCGCGAGGTGGCGGTAACTGCGGAGATGCTCCCGCTGGATATCGAGCTCGATGCGCGCGGCTACAAGGCGGTCGCGCACAAGAACAAGTTCGGTCAGGACTACACGTCCGCCGGCGTCCGCTATTGACGCTGGCGATGGGGGCGAGTGTTACGAGTTACCTGCAGCGGCAGTCGCTGACCGCGCGCATTTTCTTCGCCGTGGCGGTGATTGTTTCGACGGTGCTGCTCGGCGCGTTGCTGGTGACTAACCGGTTCGCCTCGCGGGCCGCCGATGCCACCGTCGCGCGTGCCATCGGCGGCGCGCGTGTCCAGATCCGCACCATTTTGGCGGGGCATGAACGGGCCATGCAGGAGCGAGCGGCTGTGGTGGTGGGGAGTCCCACCTTTCGCTCCGTCATGGAATCACGTGAGCGGAGCGCCCTGCAGGATCAGGTCGTGGTCGCGGCCAATCAGGTCGCGGCGTTGTGGGTGCAAGCGGTGGGCATGGACGGCCTCCGTTTGGCGAAGAGTGATGAGCCGGCCAGTGATTCGGTCGACGTGAGCGGTTCCAGCCTCATTCAGCGCGCCTTGATGGGCGAGACCGTCGGCGCGCTGGGGGTATCACGTGACACGCTGATCCAGGTGATCGCGCTGCCGGTGTATGGTGTCCAGCGACAGGTGGGCGTTCTGATGGCCGTGCGCCCGCTGGATGCCGCGTTTGCCGACTCGTTGAAGCTGGCGACCGGCAACAGCGTGGACATTCTGCTGTACGCCCTGTCCGACAGCGGGGACGCCCGATTGCGTGCGTCGACGATCAACCAGACGCCGGAGGTGCGCACACTGATCACAATGCTCGCCACGGGGGCAGCGAACGCGTCGTCGGCGGGCCCGGTGCCGTCCGTTGACACCACGCTGGCCATTCGCGACGTGCTCCTCAACGGGACGCACTTTCTGGCCACGAACGAGCCGCTACGGTCTGCCGGCGGCGCCCAGGTGGGCGGGATCATCATCCTCCACAATCGGGATGCCGAATTCGCGCTCTTCGACCCGCTGCGGCGCAGCATCATTGCCGTCGGTGTCATCGGGTTGCTCGTCAGCGGGTTGCTCGCCATCGCCATCGCGCGTGCGCTCACGCGCCCGATCACCGCGCTGGTCGAGGCGACGCGTCGGGCCGCCGATGGCGATTATTCCACGGACTTTCGCCTCGACGCCACCGGCGAAGTGGCGGTCCTCGCCACCGCCTTCCGATCGATGCTGCGCGATCTCCGGGAGAAAGCGGCCATCGCGGCGTATCTGGGGGATCCATCGGCGGCCGCTGGCAGCGCCGCTGGCAGCCTGCCACCGGATGAGCGCCCAACGGGTGTGGCAGGCCTCTCCGGTATCGCACCAGGCATGCGCTTCGCCGGCCGCTACGACGTCCAGCGCATGCTGGGGCGAGGCGGCATGGGGGAGGTCTACCAGGCGATCGATGCGGAGTTAGGTGAACCGGTCGCCATCAAGGTGCTGCAGGCCAGCTTCCTCGCCACGGATGCACGGGCCCTCGATCGATTCAAGAGTGAGATCCGGCTGGCCCGTCGGATTTCGCATCGCAATGTCGTGCGCACGCATGACATGGGCGACGTCGCCGGGCTGTACTACATCACGATGGAGTACATCGACGGGACCAGTGTGGCGGAGCTGATTGGAGAGCGGGGGGCGCTCCCCACGCGCGTGGTGCTCTCGATCGGCAAGCAGCTGTTCCGCGCACTCGAGGTCGCGCATGACCAGGGGATCATCCACCGGGATATCAAACCGGAGAATCTCATCGTCATGGCCGACGGCGTCCTCAAGGTGATGGACTTCGGCATCGCGCGTCATGAGACATTAAGCGACGCGCTCACGCGCGCCGATCTCGTGGTCGGCACACCGCAGTACATGGCGCCCGAGCAGCTCATGGGCGACTCGGCGAATGTGCGCACGGATCTCTACGCCGCGGGGTGCGTCTTGTACAAATGTCTGGTGGGACGGGTGCCCCTGGATCCCACCAGCCATGTCTCCCTCGTGCGCACGCTGCTGCTCACCGATCCGCTCCGCCCGCACGTCGTCAATGCGTCGGTTCCCGTTCCGCTCTCCGATCTGGTGATGCGTCTGCTCGCCAAGGAGCCCGAGGAGCGGCCGGCCAGCGCGGCGGAGGCGTATGCCGCGCTGGAACAGCTCGGGGCGCTCGAGTAACCGGGAGTTCCCCGGTGTGCACCGAGCGCATCGCGCGCAGGGCCTCGAGCCCCCCACGAACGGCTTACGCCCTGTGCAACGTGCGAGTCCGACCCGTCGAGATTATTCCACCATCGGCGGCGAGATGACGAGGCGGAGGCGCGCGACTGATCACCGCTCACTCGGTGTATGTGAGCCGTCACGGCGTTTCGTCGGTGACCCGCTGGCAGTCGCGGCCTCTACTTCTTCTTCCGTTGCTCCGGATTTTCGATGGCCGCCATGGCGGTCGTCAGCACGCCCTTGGCCCCCTCGAGCACGCGCGCTTCGTACGTGGGCATGTCCATCGCCACGTCAAACTGCTCGATATCGAGTGTCTTGGCGCTCCGCTGCCCCATGATTCCGGAGAGCGTCTTGGTGAGGTCGGCGGTGGCTTCCGCGAGCTTCTGCCCCGCGGTGGTGGACTCGGTCACCGAGGTGATCGGGTCGGTGAAGGCCTGTTCCTCCTCTTCGGCCGTCCTGTAGGTGCCCTCCTCGAACATCTTGGACTTCGCGAGGCAGAACTCGCGGTTCTTGTATTTGCCGAAGGGGGCGCCCTTGGAACACTTGGCGTCGGACACGTCAGGGACCGTGATCGTGGCGCCTACGGTGACGGCTAGCTTGGCGGTCACGCTGGCCCAGTTCTGCCCCACGAGGCGGTTCCGCTTGAGCGCCTCGATCGAGGCGAAATCGACCG
>CANJOX010000470.1 GCA_947475795.1 Gemmatimonadota bacterium | reverse complement strand
TGCACGAAGCGTCCTTCGCCCTGGTCGCGGAGCACGGCCACACCCGGAACCCGGGCGAGCGCTTCGGCCATGTTGGGATCCGGGAGACGACCTACCAGTTCATTGTCGATGACGCTGGAGATCGTGGAGGCGGTGCGCTGCTGGTTGAGGGCGGAGGCCTGTCCGGCGACCTGTCCTTTCACCTGTACGGCAGCGAGCGAGGTCATCGCGTCGGCCATCTTGACGTCGAGCGTGGCGGTGGCACCAGTCGTCACCGTGACCGTCTTGGTGACGGCCTGAAAGCCGATATAGCGGAAGGTCAGCGTGCGAGCACCGGCCGGAACGTTGGCCGCGCGATACGTGCCGTTTTGGGTGGCGGCACGAATCGCGGTGCCGTCGACGGTGACGAGGACGCCGGAGAGCGGACGACCGTTGGGGTCAGTGACGGAGCCCGTCACCACACCTTGGGCGCCGAGCGGGGCAGCGGCACACAGCAGGCCCACGGCCAGACTGCGAAGCGACAAATTCATGTGGATCATCAGGTGGGAGGAAGGCGCTTGCGAACGTCGCGCCAGTCGTAGAAGTGGAACGTTTTGTCGGTCGACATCATCACGAGCAGTCCTTCGGGAAAGGCCGGCGACAGCGCGCGGGCCGTTACCTCAAGACCATCCGTTTCCTGCGCGGCCACGGGGATCGTGGCCAGTACAACGTGCGTGTGCGGTGCGCGCGCGGCGCCTTCGCGCGCGAAGATCTGCAGGCGCTGTCCCTGCTGGTCGGATACCACGAGGTAGCCGGTGGAATCGCTCGTGGGGTACACGGCGATGCCTTCGTGATCGCCCACGAAGCCAGTGGTCCCAAAGAGCGCGAGCTCCTTGGCGGCGTCGGGATGATCGGGATCGGCGGTGTACTTCCGAATGCCGACGGTCTCGTCGCTGTAGTACACGAAGCCGAGTTGCTGATCGACGGCGATGGCCTCGATTTCTTTGGTGCCGCTATAGGCGCCGAAGGTCCGGACGCGGCTGGCTGTGAGCGTACCGTTCCCGGCATCGGCAAGGCGGTACTGCCAGAGATACCCGTCACGCGGGCCGCTTTTGCCGCCGACGACGGCAAACACGGCGCCATCGCGTGGTCGCCGGTACAGTGCGATGCCCATCGGTGCGCGGGTGGCATCCCCGTCAAAGACCGGGATCCCGCCGCCGTCGATCGGCGTCATGTCCGGCAGGCGAAACACGCGCAGCGACATCGTGCCGCGCTCGGCGGTCACGGCGATGTCGATGCGCTCTCCATTGAATGGCACGCCGGTGATGACGTCGACGTTGTTGGGGCGCTTCAGCGGGCGACGGGTACGGGTGCTGTCGATGCGCCCGTCGAGGGTGAAGACGTAGAGTCCGCCGGTGCTGTCGCCTTTATCGGTGCCGATGACGAGCGATCGGGACGGATTGAGCGTGTCGATCCAGATGGCCGGATCGTCCGAGTCGTTCAGGACCGCCGCCGTGACGACGGCTGGCCGGAGCGTGTCGGCTGCCTGCGACGCGGCGGTGGAGTCCGCCGCCGCTGGCGGGGACTCACCGGATCGGCAGGCATTCAATAAAATGCCCAGGATCGCGCACGCGGTCAGCGAGGAGGGTTGCACAGAGGCGAAACGAAGGGATGCCCGCCGACACTGCGCCGAGGAGCTTACCGTAACATGATCCGACGCTCGCGTGAGCAATTGGCGACGGTTTTGTCACGGTTCTGTATCTCGAGCTTGAGTGGCCAGCTTTCCCCGACGCGGCACACGCGTACTTTCCCCAGATGACTCCTACCGCTACTTCCCGGCCGGTCGCGCTCATCACGGGCGCCTCGCGTGGTATCGGGCACGCCGTCGCGCTCAGGCTTGCGCCCACGCACGAGCTGATTCTGGTCGCGCGCGACGCGTCGCGGTTGGCGGATGTGGCCCGCGAGTGCGAGGCACTTGGCGCCTCTGTGCAGTGTATCGCGGCCGATGTGCAGAATGGGCTGACGACCGCGCAGCGGCTGGATGGACTGCACGTGGATGTGCTGGTCAACAACGCCGGCGTGGCGGTCATGAAGCCGTTCCTCGAGATGACCGCCGAGGAGTGGCATCGGCAGGTGGATGTCAACGTGAATGCGTTGTATCACGTTACGCGGGCGGTGTTGCCTGGGATGGTGGCGCGCGGCCGCGGTCATGTGTGCATCATCGGCAGCACGGCGGGGCGCAATACGTTCGTGGGCGGCACCTGTTACGCGGGGACCAAGCACTTCGTGATGGGCTTTGCGGAATCGCTGATGCTGGAAGTGCGCGATGCTGGGGTCGGCGTGTCGGTGATTACGCCGGGTTCGGTGGATACCGACCTGTTCCCCGCCGGCACGAATCGCACGTGGATGCTGGAGCCGAAGAACGTGGCCGACGCGGTCGGCTTCGCGATCGAGGCGCCGGCCCACATGCTGGTCCATCGGCTGGAAGTGCGGCCGCTGTCGCCCAAGCGCCCCCGGGCCTCTTGAGGTGAGCGACGCGCGCGAACTGTTGGCGGTGCGCGAGATCGCGCACGCCTTTCTGCTGGCTGATCGGCCGAGTGATGTGCAGCAGTTCGCGCTCGATCGGGTGACGCCGATCCTCGGTGCCACGTTCTCGCTGGTGATGGAGCTCGGGGACGACGGCGAATTGCTGCGGCCGGTGGCGCAGCACGAATGGCCGGCCAAGCATCGGCATTGGATCGGCGCGCTTCGCGTTCGCGTGGGCGACGGACCGAGTGGGGTGGCGGTGGCGGAGCGGCGCCTGGTCGAGGTCGCCGACCTCTTCGCCGACGAGTCGCTCGGCGCGTGGCACGAGGTGGCCGAAGAGCTGGGGTTCCGGTCGATCATAGCGGCACCCATGGAAACGGCGGAAGGGCCGATCGGGGCGGTCGCGTTCTATTTCGCCGACGCCACGCACGTGCGTGACGAGCAGCGCGCCCTGGTGCGGGTGGTGGCCGATCAACTGGCGGCGGCCACCGACAAGTCACGCCGCACCGATGCGTTGCGTCGGGCGAATGCAGCGTTGGCCGAGGCCAATGCGCAGCTCGAGCGTCAGGCGGCGGTGTGGAACAGTGCGGAGCGGGCGCGCGATCAGACCGTACATGGC
>CANJOX010000469.1 GCA_947475795.1 Gemmatimonadota bacterium | reverse complement strand
CTTGTTCTCTTTCTTGCCCGACGTGAAGCCCTTCATGGGCTTCAGCGAGTCGTCATGGCCGACGCCAAGCACGCGACACCGCTCGAGATCGCAGCTCTCCTTATTCAGGATGAACGACGAAATGCCCTTGGTGCCCTTGGACGGATCGGTCACCGCCGTCACGACGAAGACTTCGCCGATACCGGCGTGCGTGATGAACCGCTTGGAGCCGTTCAGCAGGTAGTAGCCATCCTTCTTCTCGGCGGTGGTGCGCGTGCCACCGGCATCGCTGCCGGCATTTTCCTCGGTGAGTCCGAAGCCGCCGAGCACCTTGCCGCTCGCCAGCAGCGGCACGTACCGCGCGATCTGCGCCTCAGTACCGAAGTTCACGATCGGCGAGGTCCCCAGCGTGGTGTGGGCGCTGATGGTGATGGAGTGCGACGCACACACCTTCGCGAGCTCTTCGATCGCGATCATGAAACTGATGGTGTCGAATCCAGCACCTCCCATCTCTTCGGACCACGGGATGCCGAGCAGCCCGAGCTCCCCCATCGCCTTCACATTCTCCCAGGGGAAGGAGGAGTCTTCGTCGTGCTGTGACGCGACGGGAGCGACCTGGTCGCGCGCAAAGCTGCGCACCATGTCACGAACGGCCAGGTGCTGTTCGTTGAAGTAGAGACTGTCATCCATGGGAAGACTTCGCGGTCAAAACGGACGTGGGCAGGACCCGTTGCGGACAGACGGTGTTGTCGCAACAGGGGGAAGTACTCCAGTGGTGCCGAGGCAATGATCGCAGGCATCGCACTGTGAATGAACTTCGTGGTCTCCGAAATAGCGCAGCACGAACGCCCTTCGGCAATGGCGGGTTTGCGCATATCGCTGCATGGCATCGAGCTTACCCACGTCGACGTCACGTCGCCGTGTGAGCGCGTGCCAGTCGACGGGCAGTGCGGCGGCGCTTTGCCAGCGCCCCTCAAGCCGGATACCGGCGCCAACGGGGAGCCACGTGACGAACTGTTCTGCCGTGAGGCGTTGAATAATGGGGACGAGGCCCAGTTGCCCGCCGAAGGCGGATGGCAGCGTGTGCAGATCGATCACCGTCCCCTCCTCCATCCGCGGCCCCGCCACCCGCCAGAGTGCGCGCAGGACATCCCGGTCAACACGACGCGCGCCTTCCAGCTCACCGCGGATCCGCTCCGGGGTGGCCAGCAGTCGGATCCAGATGCGCTCCCGTGACGCGGGGACGAGTGTACACGCCCCCGCCGTCGCGAGGACGCGGATGGCGGCCTCCACCGTACGTGGCCCGACACCTCGTGGCAGCTGCCGTGCTGCGTCGGCACTGCTGAGGCCCACGAAACCGGTCGCGTCGGCATGCGCGCAGAGGATCTGCCAGGTACGCTCGATCGCGGCACGATGCGGATGAGCACTGGCGAGGAGAAACTCGTGCGTCGCGCGATCCGGGATCGCATGCATCAGTACGCAGGTGCTCGGCTGCCCGTCACGTCCGGCACGCCCAGCCTCCTGATAATACGCCTCAAGGGACCCGGGCATGGCGTGATGCACGACCAACCGGACGTCCGGCTTATCGATCCCCATGCCGAACGCACTGGTGGCAACGATGACCCGCGTGCGTTCCTGCATGAACGCGTCCTGCGCGCGTTGGCGGCGTCCCGGGTCGAGCCCGCCATGATACGCGACCGCGCGGATACCATGGCGCACGACCACGGCGGTGACCTGTTCGACCGCCGTGCGCGTGGGCGCGTACACGATGGCCGGCCCCCCGGCCGCCTGCAGCCACGCGATCACCGACTGGTTCCTGACGTGCGGCGTGCGCGCTCTCACCACGTGATACGTGAGATTGACCCGGTCGAAGCCGCCGACGACGACCGCGGGGTCGCGCAACGCCAGCTGATGCGCAATGTCACCCCGGACTGCGGGGGTGGCGGTCGCGGTGAGCGCGACGGTCTGCGGCAGACCTAACTGCGCGCGCATCTGCCCGATCCGCCGGTAGCTTGGCCGGAAGTCATGCCCCCACTCGCTGATGCAGTGCGCCTCATCGACCGCCAGCAGCGACACACCGATCCCGACCAGCGTGTGAAGGGTACGACCGGCCTCCAGACGTTCCGGCGCGAGATACAGCAACTTGAGCGATCCATCACGGGCACGATCCATCCGATCAGCCACTTCGCCAGCGCTCAGCGTGCTGTTGATGAACGACGCTGACACGCCCTTCCGCACCAGCGTATCGACCTGATCCTTCATCAACGAGATGAGCGGCGAGATCACCACGGTGAGCCCATCGCGGACCAGTGCCGGCACCTGATAGCACAGCGATTTCCCACCGCCGGTGGGAAGCACGATGAGGGCATCACGGTCCGACAGCACGGCCTCGACGGCCCGCCGCTGCGGCGGCCGGAAATCCGGGTAGCCGAAAGTGGACTGCAACACGGCCCGCGCCGCCTCGTAGCGGCCGGAGCGAACGGGGGCGGACGACGGTGACATACCCCAGCGTAGCCGGTGGCAGCGCACCGCACGCCACCATTACTCGGCCGCCCCTACCGCTGGAACGCGCGATGCCGCACGCGACGCCGCACGCCGCGCGGGCCAACGCGTGGGGCGGAGCGCCCTTCCCTTGCGTTACACCGCCCGCGCGAAGTGGCCGCGGGTGAAGGCACCGTCCAGCAGTCGCCGGGTCACGTCCATCTCGGGGAGCACGCCGGCGGCGAGTGCGTCGAGCATGCCGCGGTATGCGGCCACGATCGGCTGCACGGGGTCACCCGGCACGTTGAACAGCATGTGATAGCCACGTACCCCCTGTGCCCACAGATCGGGGAGGAACTCGGAGGCATCGATGGGACGCGAATGCAGCAGCCGGTTCCGGCAGGCCGAGTCCGTGGCCACGGCGAACGTGTACCCGGCGGGATCCGTGAGCGACACATTCGGGTGCTTCTGGACGCACAGGTCGCGGCACGTCGTCGGTTCGCGATCGAAGGCGGCGGAGAGCACGCAATGCTCGATGGTCATGCCCTCCGTCCGCCCATACACGAGGACATCAAACCCGCGCCCTCGCCACGGATCAACGAGCTGACCCAACTCATCGACGGTGAGCTCGATGGAGGCAACCTGCCGTGACGCACCAAGTTCGAAGAG
>CANJOX010000468.1 GCA_947475795.1 Gemmatimonadota bacterium | reverse complement strand
CGTCAAGAGCGACGCGTTCCGACTGAAGAAAGTGATGGAGCAGGCTGACTCGGGGACGAAGGGCGCATCGGCGCCCGGCGTTCGCTGATCATTCGTCGCACGCCTTCGCCAACGATTAGCACCCCGTTCACGATACCGGAGACGCCACACCATGTATTTTCTCAGCGGCAAGGCGATGCCCCGCCGGCAGTTCCTGCAGAACCTCAGTGCCACGATCGCGTTGCCGTATCTCGATGCGATGAGTCCGACGGGTCGCGGCTCGCGCATCCTGGCCAACAAGGCGCCACGCCTGGTGGCCATCGAGATGGTGCACGGGGCCGCCGGTTGCAATGAACTCGGCTCGAAACTCAACCTCTGGTCGCCCGCGGCGGCCGGCAAGCAGTTCGATCTTGCTCCCACCGCGATGTCGTCGCTCGAGCAGTATCGCGACTACCTCACCATCATCAGCAACACCGACGTGCGTGAAGCGGAGCCGTCGTCGCCGAACGAAATCGGTGGTGACCACTTCCGGTCCAGCGCCACGTTCCTGACGCAGGCGCACGCCAAGCAGACGGAAGGCTCGGATGTGAAGGTCGGGACATCGCTCGATCAGCTGTACGCGAAGCGCTTCGGCCAGGATACGCCGATTCCTTCCATGCAGTTGTGCATCGAGAACGTGGACCAGGCCGGCGGTTGCGCCTACGGCTATGCCTGTGTGTACACCGACTCCATCAGCTGGTCGTCGCCCACCGAGCCGCTGCCGGTCATTCGCGATCCGCGCGTGGCGTTCGAGAAGCTGTTCGGTGTTGGTGGCACCAGCGCCGAGCGCGCTGAGCGTCGTCGCACACGTCGCAGCATCCTCGACTTCGTGTCGGGGGAGATGTCGTCGCTCAAGGTGAACCTCGGTCCCGACGACCGCCATCGCCTCGACAAGTACCTGGAAGACATTCGGGAAGTCGAGCGCCGCATTCAGCGCGTGGAAGCGCGCAACCAGAGCGGCGATCCGCGCGAGCTGCCGGAAGCGCCGGCCGGCGTGCCCGATTCGTTCGCCGAGCATGTGAAGCTGATGTTCGACATTCAGGCGCTGGCGTTCGCGGCCGATATCACGCGCGTGTTCTCGTTCAAGATGGGTCGCGACGGCTCCAGCCGTACGTACCCGGAGAGCGGCACCGACAAGCCGTTCCACCCGGCGTCGCACCATGGTGGTACTGAGCGCGGCGTGAAGGACTTCAACATGATCAACAAGTATCACGTCTCGATGCTGCCGTATTTCCTGGACAAGCTGAAGGGCATTCAGGAGAGCGACGGCAACATGCTCGACAAGACGATGATCATCTACGGCTCGCCGATGGGTGACTCGAATCTGCACAACCATCGCCGCTGCCCGCTCATCCTGCTGGGCAAGGCCGAAGGCCAGCTCGCCGGGAACCTGCACATCAAGGCGCCGGACGGCACGCCGATGGCGAACGCGATGCTCAGCATGATGCACACGCTCGGCCTGAACGATCAGACGAAGTTCGGTGACGCCACGGGTGCCCTCAACCTGAACTCCTATGCCTAAGTTCGGATCTCCGTTCAGATCGACCACGGCGTATCGGTTGGCGGTGATCGGGTCGGTGCTCGGTGCCTCGTTGGCACTGGGCGCGGCGCGCACGCCGGCCGACGAATCGCCGGTGGCTGATGCCGTGATGCGTGGCGACAGCTCGCGTGTGCGGCAGCTGATCAAGCAGGGCCTCGATGTGAACGCGGCGCAGCCGGATGGCATGACGGCGCTGCACTGGGCGGCGCAGCGCGGTGACGCCGGTGGTGCGCAGATGCTGATGTATGCGGGCGCGCGCGTGGACGCGGTGACGCGCAACGGCAACTACACGCCGTTGCATCTGGCGGCGCGGAACGGACGCGCGGCCGCCGTGAAGGCGTTGCTGGCGGCTGGCGCCGACGTGAACGCGGTGACGACCACGGGGGCGGTGACGGCGCTGCACTTCGCCGCCTCGAACGGCGATGTCGCTACGGTCGCGGCGCTGCTCGACAGGGGCGCGCCGGTGGACACGCGTGAAGGCTCCTGGGGGCAGACGCCGCTGATGTGGGCGGCCTCGGCGAACCGGGTGGCCGCGCTTGACGTGCTGATCAAGCGCGGCGCGAATCTCGAACTCGCCTCGAAGATTGAGGACATCTCCGCCAAGGAGAAGGCGGAGCGCACGATGCTTGTGCAGCGCGGCCGTCGCGTGGCGGCCATGAAGGCGGCCGATGCGGCGCCGACGGCGGCGGCGGCGGGTGGTGGGGCCGCCGCGGCGCCGGCCACTCCGCGCGTTGCGGTGGCGGTTGCCGCGCCGTCCCCGGCGGCGGCTGCTCCTGCGCCTGCTCCTGCTCCTGCTCCTGCTCCTGCCGCTTCGGCAGCGACAACGCCGGTGAAGGCGGTGACGAAGGCGCCTGCGGCAGCCGGCGCACCGGTGAAGCGCGATTCCGCCCCCACGCCTCCGCCGCAGACGGGCTTCAACAATCGTGGCCCGACCTACGGCGATCTGATCGGCAACAAGGGCGGCCTCACGGCGCTGCTCTTCGCGGTGCGTGATGGCAGCGACGCGTGCGTCGCGCGGCTGCTCGAGGCTGGCGCGAAGATCAATCACGTGAGCGAGGGCGATCACACCAGCCCGCTGCTCATGGCGACGATCAACGGCCGCTTTGACATGGCCAAGATGCTGCTCGAGAAGGGTGCCGACGTGAAGCTGCAGAGCGATGCCGGCGCCACGCCGCTGTACGCCACGATCAACGTGCAGTGGGCGGCCAAGTCGCTTTATCCGCAGCCCACCGCGCAGTTGCAGCAGACCACGCCGTACCTCGACCTGATGGAGTCCTTCCTGAAGGCCGGCGCCGACGTGAACGTGCGCCTCAAGAAGCACCTGTGGTTCATGTCGTACAACTTCGATCTGCTGGGCGTGAACACGGTGGGGGCTACGGCGTTCTGGCGTGCCGCCTACGGCACCGATGTGCCGGCCATGAAGCTGCTGGTGAAGTACGGGGCCGACATCACGATCCCGACGATCAAGCCGACGGGCCGTTTGCCGGGCGATGATTCAGGCGGGGATGACGGGGCCGCTGGCGGCAAGGATCCGTCGGGGCTCGCGCCGATTCCTGATGGCGGACCGGGCGTGTATCCGATTCACGCGGCG
>CANJOX010000467.1 GCA_947475795.1 Gemmatimonadota bacterium | reverse complement strand
GCGCCGCTCAACGCCGATCTGGTGCAGAACACGATCTTCGGCGCCGGCAACGAAGGCGTGACGTTCATCTGGATCCCGAAGCTGTTCTCCACGCTGCCCGCCGGCGGCCTGTTCATGACGTTCTTCTTTCTCGCCCTGTTCTTCGCCGCCTTCACCTCGCTCATCTCGATGGTGGAACTCGGCACGCGCGTGCTGCTCGACATGGGCTGGACGCGCGCGAAGGCCGTCTGGGTGGTGGGCGTGTTCGGCCTCGTGCTCGGCCTACCGTCCGCCTTCTCGATCGACGTGCTGCACAATCAGGACTGGGTGTGGGGCGTCGGTCTGATGGCGTCCGGCCTGTTCTTCGCGATTGCCGTGAACCGCATCGGGCCCGCCAAGTTCCGCGAAGAGCAGCTCAATCACGAACACTCGAATATCCGCATCGGAGCGTGGTTCGACGTGTTCATGAAGTACCTCGTGCCGTTCGAGGCGATCGCGCTGATGGGCTGGTGGATGTGGCAGGTGCGCGGCCCGGGCGCGCTCGATCCGTTCGGCATCGAGAACATCGGCACGATCCTGCTGCAGTGGACGATCGTGCTGGCGCTGCTCCTCCTGTTCAACAACCGGATCGCACAGATCGCCCCGAGCGAAACGGCGGAGATGGACGCAGGCCGTATGCCTCCCAGCATCCCCTGACCGCCATGCGTCGTCTTCCGATCGCGGCGCTGCTCGCGATCACGCTCGTGACTGTGCCGGCCGCCACCCTGCCGGCACAGCCCCCCCAGCGGATCGGTCCGATCCGGGGCGGCACGGTGTTCCTCGAGCCCAAATCGGTGCAGCGCAAGGACGGCATCATCTCGGCGGCACTGCGCGTCCAGTTCGACCAACCGAGCAAGGTGCCCGGCGGCACCTGGTACGGATCGCGCACGCTCCTGCGGCTCGACTGTCGGAAGCAGTTGATCGCCGTCACGGAGAACTGGTACTACAGTGACGCGAAGGGCACGCAGGTGGCACAGCACAAGGTCGTCGGGATCCCCGGCTACGGCACGCCGCTCCCCGGTTCGATGGGGCGCGTGGCGCTGGACCATCTCTGCTCCACACGCTGACCGGGGGCAGCCGGCCGCGCCTGACGCGCGGCCGGCGACGGCCCGCCGCGCCCACCCCGGCGCTTACTGCCCGGGGTGGTAGGTGCGCTTCGCGTGCTGCTCCACCTCGTCGCGGTAGTAGTGCACGGTCTTGAACCGCCCATCGGCGTAGTCCTGCGCCTGATTCATGAAGAACGGCGATGACGGATCTCCGCTCACGCCGCCCGCCAACGACGTCTTGGCGACGATACGCGGACCGAACTCGACGGCCGCGATGAAGCTGTTGCCGCGGTTGCCGTAGATACGCTTCGTGGTCCGCACGCCGTTCTGCGAAAACGCCGCCAGCGAGCCCCAGTTCGAGCTCGTGAACGCCACCGGAATACTCGGCTTCGTGTCGTCGTACACCGCGCTGATGCGCCCGTCGAGCCGCTGGAAGCGGTTGATCTCGCCCCACGGTGTCTTCCACGTGCCGAAGTCACTGGTCAGCTTGTCCGAGACACGGGCGATGGCGCCCAGCATGGCGGCATTGTCGCGGGAGGCGTTGCGGTTGGTGCGCGACACGCGTCCCATCTCCTCGCCGTACGCATTCGCGAGTGACATCGCCACCGACGACAGGCTGTAGCGATAATCCCAGGCGCGCAGGGTGTTGATCTGCTCGGTGAGCTTGATACGCAGCGTATCGGCGCCGGGCAGTGCATCCCACGCGGCGATGAGCGGCGGCAGCGACTGCGCGAAAGCCGGCAGGTAGCTGTCGTATGCGGAGGCAATCAGCTTGTCGACGGTGAAATCCTTCTGGCCGTCGAGCATGCGGATGGCGTGAATGCCACGCGCGTTTTCCTCCTGATACTGCGACATGTACTTCGGATAGTCGCCGATCTTCGGACTGTTCGGCCCGGCAGCGGTAAAGGGCCAGTTGTTCGTGTTGTAGAGCCAGCCGTTGACCGGGTTGACGATCATGATCGTCTCATCGATCGCGTGCAGCCCCTGCCACTCCGTGTCCGGTGTGCCGCCGTCGACCGCACGCGTGTAGTCGTACGTCGGATTGCGCTTGGGAATGAAGTCGCCGTTCACGAAGGCGATCGTGCCCTCCGCGTCCGCGTACACCGTGTTGTTCGACGAGTTCGTGCGCAGCTCCATCACCTTCTTGTAGCTCGCGAAGTCGCTGGTCTTGGTGCGACCGAACGACTGCATCAGCGCCTTGATCGGTTCCTGCATGAGACGTACGGCCACCCACTTGCCGTCGTCGTTGCGGATGATCGGTCCCTGATGACTGAAGTACGCCGTGACCGTCTTCCGCTGCATACCGGCCGGCGTCTTGTACGGCAGGACGATGCGCTTGGCCTTCATCTCGCGCTCGCCACCCGCGTACTGATAGAACACCTTGCCGTCGCGTTCGGTGACCGTGAGCTGGTACTCGTCGGCCACATCACCGCCGCCGGTGGTGTGCATCCAGCCGTTCTTGTCGTTGAAGCCCTGATAGATAAAGAACTGTCCCCACGTGACCGCGCCGTAGGCCTTGAGCCCTTCGTCGCTGGTCACGTGAATCTCCGGACGGAAGTAGTGATCCGTGTGCGGGTTGATCAGCAGCAGCGCGTGCCCGTTGGCCGTGTTTTTCGGCGCGATGGCGAAGCCGTTTGATCCCGTGGGCTCGCGTGGCTCGAACTCGGCGTCGAGCTCCTCGCGTGACGGACCGGCGGGAGTCATCCCCATGCGCGGCGCGTAGAACTGTTCGATGCCGCCCGCGTTCACCCCGGCGATGTCGCCGCCGATGCTCCCTTCGGTGAAGGTGAGCGCCATCCACGGCTCGAACTTCGTGAGCAGCTTCGGCTTCACCTGCGGGTGCGTGGCCAGATAATAGTTGAGCCCATCGGCGAAGCTGTTCATCAGCGCCTTGAGCCACGCCGGGCTTTCGGCATACTTCGCCTTCATGTCGAGCGTGTCGATGAAGAGCTTCATGCGCAGGTCACGCCAGAGCGCACCCTCGCCCTCGACTTCTGACGTACGCCCCATCGCGGTGATGTAGTTCGTCTCCACGCGATTGAAGTCGTCTTCGGCCTGCGCATACACCATGCCGAACACGGCGTCGGC
>CANJOX010000466.1 GCA_947475795.1 Gemmatimonadota bacterium | reverse complement strand
GTGTCGTGGGTGCAGTTTGCCACCGGCTACGTGGCGGATCTCGCCCGCATCGGCGCGGTGTGTCGCGCCCACGATGTGTTCTTCATCGTGGACGGCATTCAGGGGTGCGGCGTGCGTCCGATCGACCTGCACGCGCTGCCGGTGGACATCTTCGCCAGCGGTGCGCAGAAGTGGCAACTCAGCCCGTGGGGCACCGGGTTCGTGTATGTGCGTCGTGAGCTGGTGCAGGCCATCGAGCCGCTCGACGTGGGGTGGGCGTGCATGAAGACGTCCACTGACTACACGCGCCTCACCGATTACGACTTCGACTTCTTCGCGGACGCGCGTCGGTTCGAGGTGGTGACGCTGGCGTATCAGGACTTCGCCGTGGCGAACGCCTCCACGGCGCTCTTGCTCGCGCACGGCGTGGAGGCCGTGGCGGCGCACATCGGCGCCCTCGGCGATCGCCTCGTGGACTGGGCGGGCTCACGGCCGGACGTGCGGCTGGTCACCCCCGCGGACCGTGCGCGGCGCGCCGGGGTGGTGTCGTTTGCGGCCGCCAACCTCGACGCGATGGCGCAGCGCCTCGTGGCGGCGCAGGTCATCCACACCGTGCGGGAGGGAGCGATCCGGCTGTCGCCGCACGCCTACAACACCACGGATGAGATCGATCGGGTGCTGCGGATTCTTGACAATTAACGGTCCACCTCTTGGACCTTGAGTCTAGACTCGCCATGTTTCGGGACGCCGCTTTCGTCCACTTCCCGAATCCATGTCGACTCCTTCGAAGGACCTTCGGGCCATGCTGACCGAACGCAGCGTCGCGGAAGCGCTTCGCTCCTGTGCCATGCCACTCGGGTGCCCGGTGGGCTATCTCGAGCGCCACCGGGTGGCCACGGTGGAGCGCTTGTGCGACGAGGCCGCCGTGGTGCGCACCTTCGTCCGCGACAATGTCGGACTGGTGTCGGTGCCGTGCGAGGACGAATTCGAGCTCGGACTCGACCCCGCCGACGTTCAGGAGTTGATCTCGCTGACCCGGCTCGAGGCCGCCCCCGGATCCGTGATCGCGCTGCGTTCCGCGCGGCTCACGGTGAGCGATGATCCGGCCGCCGTTCAACTGCTCGACGAGCAGACGCTCGCCCCGTCGCCGGCGGTGGCGGGTGCGCTCGTGTACGACCCCCGCCGCGACGTGCTGGACATGCTGCGGCATGATGTGTCGCCGTGGGAGTGGCAGCAGGCCGGTGGCGCCACGCCGTCGCTGCATCGCGTCGGCGCCATGCAGGGGGGCGTGCTCGTCGCGCTCGCCTCGGTCGATGCGCCGCAGGGACGGCTCGCCCGCGTGCGTGTGCTGGTCGCACCGCGTCACCGTCGGATGGGATACGGCGGCGCGGTGCTGCATACCCTTGCCCAGCATGTGCTCGCGCAGGGCTTTATTCCCAGCGTACGGCTGGCCGTCGGTGATCTGGCGGCGCGCACGCTGGCCCGCGCGGTGGGCTTTGTGAGCTTTGCGCGTGCGTTGACGCTGCACGTGACGCGCGTGGATGCGGGGATTCGGGCGGAGTCGTGAAACGGCCAACCGCCTAGTAATCAGGAAGGAGGGCTTCAGGAAGGAGGACGCAGGACAGCGGCGCCGTTTCCCTACCCCCTCCTTCCTGAGAACCTCCGCCCTGCACCCTAAGCAGTTGGCAGTTCAACTCTCGAAGTAATTGTGCGTCTCCGCCGCCCCGCCCGGGTGCACCACCGCCCCGTACCGCGCCGGGCTCACCGTCTGCGCGTAGCGCCAGATGGCGCCCGACTGGAAGTTGTGGCGCCGGGGCTCCCAGGCGGCGCGGCGCGCGGCGAGTTCCTCATCGGAGAGCCGCACCGACATCGTGCCGGCGTTCGCATCGATGTCGATGAGATCCCCGTCGCGCAGCAGGCCGATCGGACCACCGAGCGCCGCCTCCGGGCCCACGTGCCCGATGCACATGCCCCGCGTGGCACCACTGAAGCGGCCGTCGGTGATGAGCGCGACTTTGTCGCCCATCTCCTGCCCGTAAATCGCGGACGTCGTGGAGAGCATCTCGCGCATACCGGGGCCGCCGCGCGGTCCCTCGTACCGGATGATGATCACGTCGCCCTCGGCGTAGCGCCGCTCGGTCACGGCGGCGAACGCGTCTTCTTCGCTGTCGAACACGCGCGCCGGACCGCTGAACACGCGCGTGTGCAGCCCGGCCACTTTCACGATCGCGCCATCGGGTGCGAGGTTGCCGCGCAGCCCCACCAATCCCCCCGTCATCGAGATCGCGCGCGACACCGGCATCACGACATCCTGCCCCTCGGGGAGCACCACGTCGGCCAGATTCTCGGCCAGCGTGCGCCCCGTGACGGTGATGCAATCGCCGTGCAGATAGCCGCCGTCGAGCAGCGCCTTCAGGATGATCGACACACCGCCGATTTCGTGCACGTCCTTCGCGAGATACTTGCCGCCCGGTTTGAGGTCGGCCAAGAGCGGCGTGCGCGCGAACACTTCGGCCACGTCGAACAGGTCGAACGCGATCCCGGCTTCATGCGCCAGCGCCGGCAAGTGCAGCGTGGCGTTCGTACTGCCACCCGTGGCCGCCACCACCGCGGCGGCGTTCTCGAGCGACTTGCGTGTGACGATCTCACGCGGACGCGGACCATCGCGCAGCAGGCGCATCACCGCTTCGCCGGCGCGCTCCGCGTAGATGTCACGTGACTCGAGCACGGCCGGCGGACTGGCCGAGCCGGGGAGCGCGAGCCCGATCGCTTCCGATACGTAGGCCATGCTGTTGGCGGTGTACTGGCCGCCGCAGGAGCCGGCACCGGGACACGCCACTTTCTCGAGCGCCGTGAGCTCCTCGAGCGTCATGGTGCCGGCCGAGTGCTTGCCCACCCCTTCGAACACGTCGAGCACGGTGACGTCGCGTCCCTGATAGCGCCCCGGCATGATCGAGCCGCCGTACAGGAACACCGACGGCACGTCGAGCCGCACCATCGCCATCATGAGCCCGGGCAGCGCCTTGTCGCAGCCGCCGATGGCGACCAGTGCGTCGTAGGTGTGCCCGCGCACCGTGAGCTCGACCGAGTCGGCGATCGTTTCGCGACTCACCAGCGACGACTTCATGCCGGCGTGCCCCATCGCGATCCCGTCGGTCACGGTGATCGTGGTGAACTC
>CANJOX010000465.1 GCA_947475795.1 Gemmatimonadota bacterium | reverse complement strand
CACTGTGGTCGGCTACTTCGCGGAGCCCACCATTTTTGCGGTGCTCCCCGATCGCGCCGGGGTGTGGTTTGAAGCGGTGGTCGGCGGGTCGCTGCTGCATGTCATCGCGCACCCCGCCCATGCGCACGATCATGAGCACGCACACGATCACGGACATGACCACGCGCACGATCATACGCACGGGCATACGCACGCGGCGCCGGCCGGCGACGGGCATGAGCATATCCGGCTCGATGCCCACACGCGGCGCCCCAACGGCATCGGCGCGTTGGTCGGTGGTGTGCTGTTGGTGCTGCTCCACGTGAGTCGCAGCGGCCACGGGGATGATGCCCTGCTGACGGTGTGGAGCACGTTCCGGGGACTGGCGCTCGAAAGTGCGCCGGCGCTCCTCGTGGCGTATCTCATGGCAGGGCTTGTGCACGCGTTCGTGGCGCCGGCGCGGCTCGCGTGGCTCAATCGCGGCTCCGCGCTCCGGCAAGGGCTGTCCGGAATGGCACTCGGCCTGCCGCTGCCGATCTGCTCCTGCGGTGTGGTCCCGTTGTACGAGGGGCTCGTGACGCAGGGGATCTCCACGGCAGCAGCGGTGGCCTTCCTGATTGCCACGCCTGAACTCGGCATCGATGCGGTACTCATGTCGGTGCCGCTGCTGGGCCTCCCGTACACCGCGGTGCGGGTCGCGGCGGCGGCGTTGGTGGCGCTTGCCGTGGCGCTCGTCATGGCCCGGTTCGCCGCGCGGCGCGCGCCCGTGCGCACGCTCCCCATCATGGCGTCGGCGCCGGCGCCCATCACGGGCCCCCGCTGGCGCACCGCGCTCCGCAGCGGATTCGGCGACATGGTCGATCACACCGCGCCGTGGATTCTGGTGGGGCTGATCGTCGCCGCGCTGATCGGACCGCTCATGGAAGGCTCGTGGATGACGCGGCTGCCGATGGGTGTGGATGTGCTGCTCTTCGCTGCCATTGGCTTGCCGTTGTACGTGTGCGCCTCGGCCTCGACGCCCTTGGTGGCCGTGCTGGTGGCGGCCGGCGTCTCGCCGGGGGCCGGTCTCGCGCTGCTTATTACCGGCCCGGCCACGAACATGGCCACGATCGGTATCCTCTCACGATTGCATGGGGCGCGCTTCGCCTCTGTGTTCGCGGCGGCCATGATCGTGTCGGCCATCACGGCGGGCCTGGTGGTGAATGTGGTGCTGCCGGCCGAGGCGCTGCCGACGCTGTCGCCCACCGCGCTGGAGGCCACCACCGCCGTGGAAGCCGGCGCCGCTCTGGTGCTGGTCGTCTTGTGTGCGGCGTCGGTGCTGCGCCGTGGCGCCCGTGGCTTTCTGGGTGAACTCCGCATGAGCCACGGGTGACGCCACCGTGATGCCCACCTGATGCTCACGGATCGCACCCCATGATGCCACTCGTGCTGATGGCCGGGTTTCTGGGCGCCGGGAAGACCCGCTTTCTCACCACGCTCATCCCGCTCCTGCTCGACCGCGGCGTGCGCGTGCGGGTGGTGCTCAACGACTTCGAGAACGCGCGTATCGATGCGGCGCGCCTCGCGGAGCTGGACGCGCTGGTGACGCCGCTGAACGGGGAGTGTGTGTGCTGCGGCTCCCTGCGCGAACTGCTCGACGCCTTGCAGGCGGTGCCGCCGGATCCGGGCAGCGTCATGCTGATCGAGGCCAACGGGGCCACCGAAACCGACGAACTGTTGGGCTATCTCACCACCGACACCACGCTCACGCACTTCACGCTGCCGCTGCAACTCACCGTGATTGACGCCGCCCGCTGGCAGAAGCGGTGGTGGAACAACGGCCTCGAAGTCGCGCAGACCACCACGGCCACGCACGTGCATCTCAACTGGACGGAGAAGCTCTCGGCCGATCGCCGTCGCTCCGTGGAGCAGCGCGTTGGCGCCGTGAATGCGCGCGCCACGTTCACCACGCCGGTGGACTTCGCCGCTACGCTGCACGCGTTGGCCGACGCGACGCGCGAGGTGGTACGCCGCGCTCCGATGGGGGCTGACCCGTTGGGGGCTGGCCCGTTGGATGATGCCACGCCGGGCATCGCTCCGCATCGGCATGGGACGGGGCACGTGCATCCGTTCGGGAGCATCGCCCTGGCGCTCCCCCCGCTGGTCGCGCGCGCCCCGTTTCTGGCGTTCGTGCAGGCGCTCCCGGAATCCGTGGTCCGCGCCAAGGGGCTCGTGCGGTTTGCCGACCGTCCCGCCGATATGTTCGTGTGGAACCGCGTCCCCGGACGCCGGACGGTGCAGCTCGACCATTCGCGGCCGCACGCCGACGCCGAGGCGACCGCGTTGTTCATCGGGGTCGGGATGGACGTTGGGGAGATTGCGGCGCGGATTGCGGCGTTGGCGTGAACGCGTGTCGCGGTAGTGAGGCGGGGCTTTTTTCGGTGACAGGTGGTGTAGCACATTGTTCCCGCGGCGACTGGCCTGAACCGGTCGCGTCCCGTCCCCCGCCTCCGGAGTCCTGTCCGTGTTCCTTCGCCCGCTGATGTTCTCATCCATGCTGTTCGCGGTTCCGGCAGTCCTTGCGCTGTCCGGCATGGAGACCACGCCGGCGCTGACTGCGCCCATGCTCGCAGGGCCGTCCGCGATGTCGGACGGCGTGTCCGCGGCCGCGCGGCACGCCAAAGTGGTCCGCACCTCGCCGGCGGCGAATGCTGTGCTGGCCGCCTCGCCGGACCATGTCACGTTGGAGATGTCGGAGGCCGTCGAGCTCAAGGGGAGCAAGCTCACGGTCGCCGTCCTGGGCGGCATGCCCGTGGCGCTGGGGGCGCTGCGCCACGAACCCGGCACGACCAAGACCGTGCGTGCCGATGTGTCGGCGCCGCTCGCGCCCGGCGCGTATATCGTCGCCTGGCGCCTGATGTCGAAGGACGGTCACGTGGTCAGCGGCGGGATGCAGTTCAAGGTCGGCGCGGCGAAATAGGTGGAGCTCGCCGGACCGATCGCGCGCCTGCTCCTGTATGCGGGTGCCACGATCGCCATGGGTCGTGCCACGATGCCGGTCACCCCATCGGGACATGATGACCACGGGACCGGCACGGCGCCGGTCGGTCAGGGCGGCGCCGCGCGTGCCGCCCTCTGGACCGGTGCCCTCGCCCTGATCCTCGCGCCCTTGCTGCTGTTGCAGCAGCAGCAGCAGGTCCT
>CANJOX010000464.1 GCA_947475795.1 Gemmatimonadota bacterium | reverse complement strand
GGTGGCAAACGCCGGGTCGGGATCCAGGTACGGGCCGGTGAAGATCGGCACGGGACGCTGCGTGAGCGCCGACGAGTCCACGAGCCAGTCACGCCCCTCGACGGTGACCACGGTACTGCCATGCGTGATGTAGCCGAGGTCACGCATGGAGCCGGCGATGCGGCGGGTCGTGAAGCCGAGCGCGCCGAGCAGCATGTGCAGCGCATTGCTGGACGACCAGCAGGTGCCGCCGGTGCCGTGGGCCAGCCAATGCGCGAAGAAGTCGACGGCGTGCGTGCCGGGGAGCGGTGCGGTGTATCCCTCGCGCAGCGCAATCAGCTTGCGGACGTTGTCGAACGGGATCCGGAGACACCATGCGCCGTAGAGGGCGTCGAGCAGCGCCAATGACGGCGGCGCGATCGCGACGCCGAGGCGGGCGCACACCGCATCACGCAGGGCGGGCGGGAGTGGCGCGTCGTCGATGGCGTCGCCCGCGGCCTCCGACAGCGCGTGGTCGGTGTGCGTCACGGGATGGCGCCCCAGAGGGCGAGACTGCACACCGTGCCGGCGATGGTCATGGCGGTGCGGACGCGGGCGTTCCACGCGGGGAGCAGCCCGGTGCGCGACGCGGCGAGATCCCACGCGAGCTGCACGCCGCCGCTGAGGATCAGCAGCCCGAGGGCCACCCGCGGTGGCGTCTGCGGGAGCAGTGCGGCGAGGCCGACGATGGACGGCAGCGCGGCGGCGACCATGCGGGAGAGCTGTGGGGCGTCCGGGGCGCGGGTGAGTTCCGCCCCCCAGCGGGCTCCGCCCAGAAAGCTCAGCGTGAGGGCGGCGTACACGAGGAACGTGCGCACCGCCGCGTCGTGGAGTGCGCTCAGCTCGGGGGTGCCGTAGGCGATGGCGAGGCAGACCAGGAAGGGGACGAGCCCCGAGCCGCTGATGAGCCACAAGGTGCGGGTAGGCATCGAGCGAAGGTAGCGCGGCGGGGTGCGGCGCGATATATGTGGACGCCATGCCTACGACCGCGCAGCGACTCTCCGTCTTCAGCGAATCCGTGATTCGCGGGACCACGCGCCTTGCCAACCAGCACGGTGCCATCAACCTCTCGCAGGGGTTCCCCGACTTCGATCCGCCGGAGGTCCTGCTGGAAGGGCTGGAGCGCGCCACGCGCGGGCCGTTCCATCAATACGCCGTGACGTGGGGCGCGCCGCGCTTCCGGCACGCGCTGGCGAAAAAAATCGCGCACTTCAGCGGCCGCGACGTGGATCCCGAGTCCGAGCTCGTGGTCACCTGCGGCAGCACCGAAGCGATGATGGTCGCCATGATGACGGCGTGCAATCCGGGCGACAAAGTGATCGTGTTCTCGCCGTTCTACGAGAACTACGCGGCCGACGCGATTCTGTCGGGGGCCGAGCCGATCTACGTGCCGCTGCATCCGCCGCACTTCAACTTCGACGAAGACGTGCTGGCCGCCGCGTTCGCGCAGCGTCCCAAGGCGATCGTGGTGTGCAATCCGTCCAACCCCAGCGGTAAGGTGTTCACGCGCGAGGAGCTGCTGATCATCCTCAAGTACGCGCAGCAGTACGACACCTGGGTGATCATGGATGAGCCGTACGAACACATCATCTACGAGCCGCACCGGCATGTGTACTTCAACACGCTGCCGGGCGCCTTCGAGCGCACGATCACCTGCAATTCGCTCTCGAAAACGTACTCCATCACCGGCTGGCGCTTGGGCTATGTGCATGCGCCGGCCAGCGTGATCGCGCAGGCGAAGAAGGTGCATGATTTCCTCACGGTCGGTGCCGCGGCGCCGCTGATGGAAGCCGCGGTGGGCGCCCTCGAACTGCCGGATTCGTACTATGCCGGCCTGACCGAGCTGTACACGGCCAAGCGCGAGATCTTCCTCGACATTCTGCGTGGCACCGGGCTGCCGTTCACGGAGCCGCAGGGCGCCTACTACGTGATGGTGGACATCTCGGCGCTCGGCTTCGCCAACGACACGCTGGCGTCGGAGTGGCTCATCAAGGAGATCGGCGTCGCTGGCGTGCCCGGCTCGAGCTTCTTCCGCGAGCCGGTGCACCATCTCATCCGCTTCCACTTCGCCAAGCGCGAAGAGACGCTGCGCGCGGCCGGCGAACGGCTCGCCGGGCTCGCGGCCCGGGTGAACGCCGGCGGCTGACCCCCGCCCGCGTGCAGCGGGTTACGGCGCGGCGGGACAGCGCGGACAGTCGAGAAAGGCGCGGACGGCGGCGGCCGTCCGCACCGGGTCTTCCTCGTGCGGCACGTGTCCGAGGGTGGGAAACAGGGCGATGCGGCTGCCGGCGATGTCGCGCGCAAACCGCCCGGCGTGGTCGGGCGGGACGAGACCGTCGCGCCCGCCCCACATGATCAGCGTGGGCAGCGTGAGTGTCGCGATGCGCGCGGAGTCGGCGCCGTTGTCCGACTGTGCGAAGCGGCGCGGCAGCGCGGCGCGGTTGCCGGCGCGCCGCGTGAGGTCGTAATAGCGGTCGATCAGCGTGTCGGTGACACGCGTGGGGTCGCCGTACACGTTGCGCACACTCGACGCGACCACACCGCGCGGGAGGATGCGCGTGAAGAGCCACTGCAGTCCCTCCGTGCGCGCCATGCGGAAGCCGATCGGCACCGACCGTGACACGATGGGGTACCCGACGGCATCGACGAGCACGAGCGCGGCCACCCGCCCGGGTGCGGCCGTCGCCACGTGCCACGCCACCTCGCCGCCCAGCGAGTTGCCGGCGATGACGAAGCGCGACACGCCGAGCGTGTCGAGCAGGTGCAGGGTGAGGCGCGTGTAGGCGGCCACGGAATAGTCGCCATCCGCCGCCGGCCCCGTGAGACCGAAGCCGGGGAGGTCGAACCGGATCACCCGCCGTGTGCCGCTGAGCGCCGTGGCCCACCCGTCCCACGTGTGCAGGCTGGCCGACGTGCCGTGCACGAGCACGATGGGGAGCGAGTCGAGGGGCGGTCCCTCGTCGCGCAGGTGCACCGACATGCCGTCGAGCGGCACGAAGCGCGACGGCGGCGGTGCCCAGCGGGCGGTGAGGTCGGTCACGGGCAGGTCCGGCGCCCACACCGAGAGCACACCGAGCAGGACCAACACCGAGAGGGCAAACCCGCCCACCAGCCACCGTGCCGCCTTCATGTGATTCGCTCCAGCCGGAAGAAGAACGG
>CANJOX010000463.1 GCA_947475795.1 Gemmatimonadota bacterium | reverse complement strand
TGGGTGATACCGTTGAGGTGCTGATCGAGAAGGTCGCCCGCGACGGTGAGCTGCTGCAGGCGCGCTCGCGCGACTTCAAGACCATCATGGTGCCCGCCGATGCGGGATCGATCGGCGACTATCTCACGGTGAAGCTGAGCGGGACGACGGGGGCCACGTTCACCGGCACGCCCGTCGCGCTCACCCCCGAGCGCAAGCCGTTACCCATGATGGCGGGGTAGGGGCCGGCGTCGGCGCGGCCGGTGTGGCGATGTTCTGATGCGGCATTCGATCCGGTGGTTCGCCACCGTGACGGATGCCGCTTCTTTTGCACGCCACCGCCGGGTGGCTTCTTGGCCTGTTCATCGGGGCGTCGCTGTCGCCACGGGGGCAGTCCGCGACGGTGGAGTCGGCACTCTGGTGGCCGGCGGTGGCCCTCCTGATCCTGGGGAGCGCGCGCCTGGTGCGCCGCCGTCCCGCGAACCGCCGCGGGGCCGGTGCCCCCTCGTACGCGGCGCTCGGGGTGGCATGGCTGGGACTGGGAGCGGCCGGCCTACTGTGCAGTACCGCGGCCGCCGAGACGGCGCGGAGCTGTCGCGTCGCCCTCGTGGCCGCGCTCGCACGCGGCGAGGCGGCCACACTGCGCTTCGACGGTGCGTTGCCGACGCGCGGTGCCGCATCCGGCCGTACGGCCCGCGCGCCCGTGCCGCGCGGGCGCGGGGAGGTGCGCCTGGTGCGCGACACCCATCGGTGCGCGGTGCCGGCCACGGTGCGCTGGGCCCGCGCCGGCGCGGTGCTGCAGGCCGGCGATCTCGCGCCGGTCTTCGGTCGCGCCACCGTCACCGAGCGGGGGATCCGCCTCGAGGTGGACAGCGTGCACACCACCACCGGACGCGCAACGTGGCGCGCCCTGCGTGGTCGCACAGGCGCCACCATCGACCGCCTGTTCGGCGATCAGGCGCCGCTCGTGCGGGCCCTTGTGATTGCCGATCAGGACGGCATCACACCGGACATCCGTGACCGCTTCGCCGACGCCGGACTCGTTCACGTGCTCTCCGTGTCGGGGATGCACGTGGCCATCATCGCCTCGGCGCTGCTCACGCTGACCGCCGCGGTACGCCTGCCGTCCGCGCTCGGCGTGACACTCTCGCTCGTGCTCGTGCTCGCGTACGTCGCGATGCTGGGCGCGCCGGCGCCGGCGGTGCGCAGCGCCGTCATGCTCATCGTCGTCCGGCTCGCGACGGTGGGGCAACGGCCGGTCCACGAGTGGACCGCGCTCGCACTGGGCGCGGCGATTCCCACCGTCGACCCATTGGTGGTCGTCGACCTCGGCTGGCAGTTGAGCGTGAGCGGGATGGCGGCACTGCTGGCCGCGCGCGCCGCGCTGCGCCGGATACGCCCCGATGACCTCTTCACGGGCGCCGCTCAGCCCGCGGCCCCACCGGGGGCGCGGCGGGTCGCGTCGCGACTGGCCGACCGCGCGCGCCATTGGGTGCTCCGCCGCCGTGGACTCTCGCGATGGCTCGTGCGCGAAACCATCACGGGACTCATCGCCACGGCGGTGACCGTCCCGCTCATCGCGTGGACCTTTGGACGCGTGAGTCTGGTGGCGCCGTTCACCAACCTCGCGGCCGCGCCGGTGGTGGCCTTCCTCCAGCCCGCGCTGTTTCTCGCGTTGCTGGCCAGCCCGTGTGAACCACTGGCGCGCCTGTTCGCCGACGCCGCCTGGCTCCCCCTGCTGCTGCTCGATCGCCTCGCGGCGGTGGGCGCCCAGGTGCCGCACGGGGTGGTGCCGGTGGCGCCCACGCGTGTCACCGCGATCTGCGCCGGTGTGGCGGCGGTGGCCATGGTCGGTGCGACGGCCGCGCGCCGCGTCGGTCCGTGGCTGCGGACGGCGGCGCTCGCGCTGGCGCTGGCGGTGTGGGCCCCACTCCTCGATCCGGGGCCTGGTGTGCTCGAGGTGCACATGATTGACGTGGGGCAGGGGGACGCCCTCGCGGTGCGCACGCCCCGCGGCCGGTGGGTGCTGATCGACGCCGGTCCGTCGTGGGAGGGGGGCGATGCGGGGCGGCGCGCGGTCGTGCCGTACATCCAGCGGTACGGAGGGGCGGTGGCGCTCATGGTCCTATCGCACGCCCACGAGGATCACGTGGGGGGCGCGGCCAGCGTGATCTCGGCGCTCGCCCCGGGTCTCTGGTGGGAATCCGCCTTCGTGACCTCCTCGCGCGGCTATCACCGCGCGCTGACGGCACTGCGCGACGGCGGCCAGGCATGGCGTCGTGTGGGCCCCGGGCAGCGCTGGCAGCTCGACGGCGTCACCCTCGACGTGCTGGCCCCCGATGCCGTCTGGTCGGCGGCCCAGCAGGATGCCAACGAAACCTCGGTGGTGGTGCGCGTGTCGTATGGCCGGCGACGCTTTCTGTTGATGGGGGACGCCGAGGCGCAGGAGGAGGCCTGGCTCCTCGAGCGCCTGCCGGCGGAGGAGCTCCGGGCCGACGTGCTCAAGCTGGGGCATCACGGAAGCCGCACCAGCTCCACCGAGGCGTTCGTGCGCGCGGTGTCCCCGCTGGTCGGCCTCGTGTCGGTGGGGGCGGGCAATCGCTATGGTCACCCGTCGCCGGAAATTCTGGACCGGTTCGCTGCGCGTGGCGTGCCGTTGCTCCGCTCCGATCACGAGGGCGCGGTGGTCCTGCGTACGGATGGGCAGCGGCTCGAGGCGATCGCGCACGGGGACCGCTGGCGCGTCCCGGACCGCGCGTCGCTCTTGCCGCCGCTCACCCTTGGTCGCCAGTTTCCACACGGCGCGAATGTGCGGGCATCCCGTACGGGTCGCCGTGTCGCGCGCGCACATTGGTTCGCGCATCGGTCCTTGGGGGGAGCACCACCGTGGTCAGGCATACGGCAACGTCGGTCGTCACGATCGAACGGTTCATCATCGAGCAGGAGCGCATGTTCCCCGAGGCCACCGGCGAATTGTCCGGCATCCTCTACGATATGGCGCTGGCCGGCAAGATGATCGCGAACAAGGTGCGCAGCGCCGGGCTCGCTGACATCCTCGGCTCCACCGCCGAAGTCAACGTGCAGGGTGAGGTGCAGCAGAAGCTCGACGTGATCTCGAACGAGATCATCGTCAAGGCGTTCGATCACGGTGGCCGGCTGTGCGCGATGGCGTCCGAGGAGGAACCGGACATCATCCATATCCCCG
>CANJOX010000462.1 GCA_947475795.1 Gemmatimonadota bacterium | reverse complement strand
GGCCATGCCCCACAGCCACGGCGCGCCGCCCTTCGCACTGGCGAAGGCGTACCAGAGGATTTCGTCCTTCGAGAAGAAGCCGGCGAGTCCCGGAATACCGGCGATCGCCGCCGTCGCGATGGCGAAGGTCCAGAACGTGAGTGGAATCTTGGTGCGCAGACCGCCCATCTTGCGGATGTCCTGTTCACCGCCGAGCGCGTGAATCACGCTGCCCGCGCCGAGGAACAGGCAGGCCTTGAAGAAGGCGTGCGTGACCACGTGGAAGATCGCCACACCGTACGCCCCGACGCCAAGCGCCAAGAACATGAAGCCCAGCTGCGACACGGTGGAGTAGGCGAGCACCTTCTTGATGTCCGTCTGCACCAGCGCCACCGTGGCGGCGAAGAAGGCGGTGAGCACGCCGACGATCGCGATCACCTGCGAGGCCTCAGGGGCCATCATGTAGATGCCCGACATGCGCGCCGTGAGATAGACACCGGCCGTGACCATGGTGGCGGCGTGGATCAGCGCCGACACCGGCGTGGGGCCGGCCATGGCGTCGGGGAGCCACACGTACAGCGGAATCTGCGCCGACTTGCCGGTGGCACCGACGAACAGCAGCAAGCCGACCAAGCTGGCCGGCACGAGCAGCGCCGCACCGGTGCCGCTCACGAACGCGCTGTTGATGGTATCCATGTCGAGCGTGCCGAAGGCGCCATACAGCAGGAACATGCCAAGCAGGAAGCCGGCGTCACCGATGCGGTTGGTGATGAACGCCTTGCGGCCGGCCTTCGCATTGGTGAGATCGTCGAACCAGAAGCCGATGAGCAGGTACGAGGCGAGTCCCACGCCTTCCCAGCCCACGAACAGCACGAGCATCGAGCGGCCGAGCACCAGCAGCAGCATGAAGAACAGGAAGAGATTCAGGTACGCGAAGAAGCGCCCGAAGCTCTTGTCGCCGTGCATGTAGCCGGTGGAATAGATGTGGATCACCGACCCGACACCCGTGACCACCAAGGTCATGATCGCGCTGAGCCGGTCGAAGTAGAATGCGATCTCGAACGACGACGTCCCGATCAGCGCCCAGCGATAGAGCGGCTCGACGAGCGGCGCGAAGCCACCGGCCTGCAGGTCGAGGAACGCCTTGATCGTGAGCGCGAACGCCACCAGCGGAAAGGCCGAGCCAATGATACCGGCGGCGCGCTCGTTGGCGCGATGGCCACCGAGCGTGGTGGCGAAGAAGCCGTTGAACAGAAAGCCGACGAGCGGCAGCAGGGCGATGAGCGCCAGCGTATGGGGCATGCGGCTCATCCCTTGAGATCAGCGTAACGATCGATGTCCATCGAGCGCTTGAAGCGCACGAGCAGCAGGACGATCGGAATGGCCAGCGCGATCTCTGCGGTGGCGACGACGAACACCAGAAGTACCAGGATCGCGCCCGCGGCATCGCCGCGTTGCTGCGAGAAGGTGACCAAGCTGAGGTTCACGCCGTTCAGCATGAGCTCCATGCACATCAACATCACGAGGGCATTGCGGCGTACGATCACGCCCAGCAGGCCCAGCGAGAAGAGCGCGCCGGACAGTACGAGCAGCAGGTGCACCTTATCCATTGGCCCGCCCCTGCGTCGATCCCTGCGCCAACGTCTGCGCGCGGCGGCTCACCTTGATCACCGCCAGCGCCGCCACGATCGCGGCCACCAGGAACACCGAGGTAAGCTCGAACTCCAGCCAGTAGTCCGACAGGAACGCCGTCGAGAACTGCGTGAGGCTGAACGCGGAGGCGCCGGGCGCAGTAAGCACCTCGGCGGAGTTGCGGTACACACTGATACCGAGCACGCCCACCAGCGCGGCAAACGCGATCACGCCGGGCACGAGCCAGCGGGAGTATCGCGCATTGCCCGGCGCTTCGCGCACCTCGAGCAGCATGATCACGTACACCATGAACACCATCACCGCGCCCACGTAGATCAGCACCTGGAAGGCGGCGATGAAATGCACGCCGAGCAATCCATAGATGCCGCCCAGCATGACCATCGTGGTGATGAGCGCCAGCGCGACGCGCATGGGCTCGCGCATGACGAGCATGAGGATGGCTGAAACGAGCGCGATGGCGCCCATCAGGCCAAGAATCAGTGTGTCGATGACGCACGCCCTCGCAGAATGCTGTCGCTGACCTTCAAGGCGACCGGCTTCGGTGGATACGGCTTGAGGACGTCCTGCTTCGGATTCCAGGTCAGCATCTCGTCCATCGTGAGCCACATGTTGTAGCGATCGCCCGATACGAGGTCGGGAATATCCGGCTCCATACGGATGGCGTCTTCCGGACAGGCTTCAACGCACAAGCCGCAGAACACGCAGCGCGAATAGTCGATCTCGAAGCGGATCGGCGACTTTGGGTGTGCCGGATCGTTGATGTCGAAGCCGGCCTCGATCTCGATCACCTTCGCCGGGCACACGGTTGCGCACATGTTGCAGGCGATGCACTGCGGCGACCCGTCGGGACGCTGCGTCAGGATATGTTTGCCGCGATTGGCCGGCGCAAAATCGGCGCGCTTCTCTTCGGGATAGTAGGTGGTGATGGCGCCACGACGGCCGGTGATCCACTTGCCCATGTTGCGCAAGAAGATCCCGGTCGTGATCGCCAGCCCGCGCAGGACCTCGGGCAGGTACGCCTTCTCCCACCACGTCATCGTGGGCTCGTTCCAGTACTGCTTGCGCGCGTACTTCACGGTGCGCACCACAGGCGCAGCCGGAGGCTTCACGTCGGGCTTCGTCGGCGTGGTCACTGGCCACCCTCCAGCAGCCACATCGCCACGGCGGTCACCACCAGATTCGCCAACGACAGCGGTAACAACATCTTCCATGCGAACGACAGCATCTGGTCGTACCGGAAACGGGGCAGTGACCAGCGGATCTGGATCTGGACCACGCACATCAGGAAGACCTTGGCCAGGAAGCCGACCATCTGCAGCGGTACCACGAGGCCGTGGCTCAACGCCACCGCATGGCCGCCGGGAAGCAGGAAGCCGGCATCGCTCATGAAGGGGAGGTTGTATCCACCCAGAAACAGCGTGGTGAACAGCGCGCCCACAATGGCGATCTGAATGAACTCGGCGAACATGAAAAGACCCATCTTCATGGCGCTGTATTCGGTGTAGTAGCCCGCCACCAGCTCCGACTCTGCCTCGGGCAGATCGAACGGGATGCGCT
>CANJOX010000461.1 GCA_947475795.1 Gemmatimonadota bacterium | reverse complement strand
CGGCGGTTCGCCGACTGGCCGATGCGCTGCGGCAGATCGGCGAGCAGCTGGGGGGGGCGATCCCGGCGCAGGCCCTGACGCATCCCGGCGTGCGCAAGGAATCGTCGGGGTACGCGATTGCGGCGGCCCTCCGCCCCGAGGGCCATCTCGTGGACCTGCTGGTGGGGAGCGAGGGGACGCTGGCGCTCTTCACCGAGGTGGAGCTGGCGCTCATCCCGGTGGCGGGCGCCACGGCCACCGTGCTGGCCACCTTCGACACGCTCGAAGCCGCCACCGACTGTGCGGTGTCGGCCCATCTTGACGGCGCCACCGCCTGCGAGCTGCTCGACCGCACCTTCCTCGATGTGGCCGAGACCGACGGGCCGACGGGGATCCCGCTGGACGTGGAGGCGGTCCTGTTGATGGAGGTGGAGGGCGCGACGGCCGGCGAGGCGCTCCACGCGGTCACCCGCCTGGCGGCGCGCGCGCAGGGGCACGGCGCGCGGACGGTGCACACCGCCGTATCGGCCGACGAGGAGCACCGACTCTGGGCGCTGCGGCACGCAGCCAGCCCGATCCTCTCGCGCCTCGCACCGCGCCTGCGCTCCATGCAGTTCATCGAGGACGGCTGCGTCCCCCCGGATCGCTTTCCGGATTACGTGCGCGGAGTGCGTCGCGCGCTGGACCGGTTCGGCATGCGTGGGGTGATCTTCGGCCACGCGGGCGACGCGCACGCGCACGTGAATCCGCTGGTGGACGTGACCGAGTCCGGCTGGCGCGACCGCGTGCACGGCGTGCTGAACCACGTGTGTGAGCTCACGGCGGCGCTGGGAGGGACGCTGGCGGGGGAACACGGAGACGGGCGCCTGCGCGCCCCGCTGCTCGACCGGATGTGGAGCCTCGAGGCGCGCGCCGCGTTTGCGCACGTGAAGGAGGCCGCGGACCCGTCGGGGGTGCTCAACCCGGGGTGCAAGGTGGCACGCGACGGGGATCAGTCCCTCGGGATGCTGCGGCATGACCCCGAGGCGCCGGCGTTGCCGGCCGAAGCGCGGGTGGTGCTGGACGACATCGAGCGTTCCCGCACGTGGAACCGCTTCCGGCTGGACGGCATCGCGCAATAGCCGGTTTATCATCGCACTACTGCGACAGTTTACCGCCAAGCACGAGCCATTTCATCACAAACGCGTCGTTTTTCCGGTTTTGCGTCGATCCGCACCGGCCGCTGGACCGGGAACGCCGGCGCGACCAGCCGTTCCCCCGGCAAAACATTTCGTCTGCCGACGTAACGCGGGTGTGTGTCCGGTCGTCTAGTGCCGACACTGCCATTCACGTTGCCGACACATTTTTCGCCTCCCCCCCGCCGCGGGTTCACCCTCGCGGAAGTCCTCCTGGTCATCGTGATCATGGGGATTTTGGCGATGTTCGCCGTGCCGCGACTCACCGAGCTCAAGGCGCGCACCACATTGCGTGCGAGCCACGACCTCCTCGAAGCGTCCTTCGCGACCGCACGCGCCTCGGCCATGCAGAAGGGCAAGCAGGCCACGCTCTCCCTGAGCGGCAATGCGGTGGGGGTGACGGTGCTGAGCGGACTGACCAATGTCTCCACGATCGTGATGCGCCCCGCGCTCATGAGCTCGACATTCGGCACGGACCTGGCGGCGCTCGATGGGGCGCCGACGTCGGTGGTGTTCGACGCGCGCGGCCTCGTGACCCCCGTCCGGGCCACGATCGCCAAGTATCAACTCACGGTGGGCGCCTACGCCGACACGGTGTGCGTGAGCGGCGCCGGCGTGGTGTTGCGGCGCGGGTGCCGCCTGTGAGCCGCGCCATGGGCAGCGGCCGCACGCCCCCCATATGCCCGCGCCCGCGGCGCGGGGCGTCGATCATCGAAGTGCTGATCGCCTTCGTGCTGCTGATGGTCGCCATCGGCGGGCTGCTCAGCACCTCGAACGCGATCGCCAAGCAGGTGGGCGGCGGACGGCGCCAGACGGTGGCCGCGGCCGTCGCACAGGCCCGGCTCGATTCGCTGTCCAGTCTCTCGTGCGCCAACCTGGCGTTGGCCGGCGTGGCCTCCGCCACCCGTACCACCAAAGGCATTCAGGAATCGTGGCTCGTCACGCAGGGCGTCAACACGGCCACCGTGCGGGTCACGGTGACCATTCCGCAGCAAACCACTCCGGTCGTATACACCACGATGGTGGCGTGTCGATGACCACAAGCCGACGCGGCTTCACCCTGGTCGAATTGTTGATCACCATGACCATCCTGGGACTGCTCGGGACGCTCGTCGCCACGGTCATGATGGGGCAACAGCGCTTTTACCAGCGCACGACGCAGCAAATGGATGTCCGCCGCGAATTGCGCACCGCCGTGAACGTGATGTCCGCGGAGCTGCGCGCGGTGTCGTCGGCGGGCGGCGACGTCGTGACCTTCGACAAGATGTCCATCACGTTCCGGAACATGCTGGGGTCGGCCGTGGTGTGTAACACCCCGTCACGGACGCAGCTCGATCTCGCGCCGGCCAACATGGGCCGAATCCAGCTGTCCAGCTGGACGTCCGATCCGGCGGTGGGTGACACGGTGGTGGTGCTGCGCAGCGACTCCTCCGGCGTGAAGGGCGAATTCTGGTCGTCGCATCGCATCACGGCGATTGCGAGCAGCACCACCTACTGTCCCTCGTCGCCGTATCTCGACGCCGCACTCGATGCCGCCAAGGCACGCACCCGTCTCACCGTCACCCCGACGCTCCCGGATTCGGTGCTCGCGGGCTCGGCGCTGCGGCTGCTGCGCACCACCCGCTACGCGCTGGCCACGCAGGCGTCGGGGAACACCTACCTCGAGCGCACCGAGTACACCGCCGGCGCGTGGGGAACGGCGGTGCCCATTGCCGGCCCCTTTGAAGCGGCCAGTGCGGCCGGGACCGGTGGCCTTGGCTTCGCGATGTACGACAGCGTCGGCACCGCCGTCACCGCCGTCGCCTCGTCGCGCAACATCGCGCGCATCGATGTCACCGCACGCGCCGCCGGGGAGCGCAGCTCCGGCGTGGTGGGGTCAGGGACAACGTCGGTGCTGGATTCTTTGTCCATCAGTGTCGCGCTCCGGAACCGCCGATGACCGTCCGTCCGCATGTCACCCCCCGTCAGCCACGCCGCGCTCGTCGCGGCAGCGCCCTGTTGCTGGTGCTCATCGCCATGATTCTGCTGGCCGTGCT
>CANJOX010000460.1 GCA_947475795.1 Gemmatimonadota bacterium | reverse complement strand
TCCTATATCACCAGTTTCTCCAGTATCGCCAGTTGCACCGATATCACCAGTTGCTCCAGTATCTCCTGTTGCTCCTGTAGCTCCGCTAAAACCAGTTGCTCCAGTATCTCCTGTTGCTCCTGTAGCTCCGCTAAAACCAGTTGCTCCAGTATCTCCCGTTGCACCGATATCACCAGTTTCTCCAGTATCGCCAGTTGCACCGATATCACCAGTTGCTCCAGTATCTCCGGTTGCTCCTGTAGCTCCGCTAAAACCAGTTGCACCAGTATCTCCCGTTGCACCGATATCACCAGTTTCTCCAGTATCGCCAGTTGCACCGATATCACCAGTTGCACCAGTGTCTCCTGTTGCACCAGTGTCTCCTGTTGCTCCACTAAAACCAGTATCCCCAATAGAGGAAATACCTGTTACATATAATTCTATATTATTAACGATAAAAGTGCTTGCCGTTTGATTTAGTAATGAGAATTTCAATAAGTTAGAATTAACTATGTAAGGACATGTAGCAATTTGATCTCCATTTATGTAAAAGAATACATTTGATCCGTTAAAATACATACTTGCTATATCATTTGGATTATATGGTTGCGCAAAAGACAAATTTATATAGCCAAATTGAGGATTAAAAACTAGTGCTAATATTTGATTTACTGCACTTATCATAAATCCATAATTGATTAATTCATTTGTGATAAAAAAGAATAAAGATCCTGATGTGTCATCACTATTTGCAGGGATGTTGATACTTGTATATAATCCAGATGTGTAAATATTGTAAATATTCATAGATTTGACTAATCCTGGGGAATTTAGCGTAACAGAATTTGGAGAATTTATTGATGCATTGGTAATTGCAACTAAACTAAATGTACCTTGACCACTTTGACCAGTATCTCCTGTTGTACCAATTGCTCCAGTATCTCCTGTATCTCCTTGAGTTCCACTCAATCCTGTTGCACCAGTATCACCAGATGAACCAAGACCAATTGGAGTGACAATTATATCTGAGAAAGTAGTAAGTGCATTTGTTAATTGAACAGCATTTGCCTGAAATCTTACATATGAATCAGTTTCTACACCAGAGCCAAAAGAAACAACATATGGTGTACCACCGCTATAATATGATATAGTTGTTGTTATTCCATTTGAAACTATAGTTAATTTATCACCAGGAGTATAATATACTGTTGCGCTATTAGGAAATGTAATTGAATTATATGGTCCAGCTACATATGTTAAAGTTACATATGTCAAAAATGTATTTGCAATTGTTCCATATATACCTAAATGAATAGAATCACCAAGTTGTAAATTATTAAGATTTGGAAGTGAAATAGATATATATAAACCATTTAATGTATAATCAATTGTTTCTAATGAATAAACAGTATCATTCGTATTTATTAATCTAAATGAAGTTGGAGCTAAAATAAATGCAGAACCGGTTGCTTCTAAAATAGTATTAAAGTCTTTCAAAATATAAGAAACTGAATATCTTTCACTAGGTCCAGGTAAACTATTTAATAAAATTACTGGACCATTAAATACAAAAAAGTTATTACCACCGCTTGGTGCAATACCAGAAGTAACATAAAATGATATAGTAAGTGTTCCATCAGTTGCAGTAAAAATAATTGGAATACCTGTAGGAATTAAGCCAAGTAATGCAGTTAACATGGTAGTCTGGTCAATTCCATTTACATCTAATATATTAATAGAAAATCCATCAAAAGCAATATTATTAAAATAAAATGTTCCCGGAATTGTAGGATCCTCATTAGAATTCCATATTGATAAACTACCAATACCAGCAACTCCTGTAGAACCTGTATCTCCTGTTGAACCAATTGCTCCTGTATCTCCTGTATCTCCTGTTTCTCCAGTATCGCCGATGGCACCAGTGTCTCCTGTTGATCCGGTATCTCCTGTTGAACCAGTGTCTCCAGTAGATCCAGTGTCTCCAGTCTCTCCTGTTGATCCAGTATCTCCTGTTGAACCAATTACTCCGGTGTCTCCTGTTGATCCGGTATCTCCTGTTGAACCAATTACTCCAGTGTCTCCTGTTGTTCCTGTTATTCCAGTAGTTCCAGTAGCTCCTACAGCTAATGGAAGAAATACAGGATTTTCAATAATAGTATTTAATGTATTATTAAATGCACTACTAATAAGAGCAAGCGAATTTGCAAGATTAGACATTGAATTATTTGAAACTACAACTCCATTTACAGATATATATGCAAATGTTGTATCGTATACTACTGAAAATAAATCACCTATTGCACAAGATACTTGTCCTTCAGATGATATACTATTATAATAAATTTGATAGCTATTTCCATCATTTGTAAAGTTAACTATTACAGAATTAAAAGCAGTATCAATAGCAGGACCTATTGTAACTTGTACGTTACCATTTGGTGCGAGAAAATTACATATCCACCCTTGATTACTGCTTCCATAAATTTGTTTGCTAAGAATATTACCAACAGTAGGAAATAAAAATGAATAGTTTGGAAGTGCTATAGCCCCATTCCTTACAAGCCAAGTATTTGGACCACCGCCAAATCCAGCAAGACCTGTTTCTCCTGTTGCACCACTGTCGCCAGTTGTCCCTGTTGCACCCTGTGGTCCATCAATACCATCAAGATTTACGTTCCAAATCTGAGCAGATGAAAAATCCCCTTGAATATTAACTGTATTTATAATTTCCATTACACCTGTGGTTTTAGAATAAGATGATACAGCTCCTTCAAATCGAATGGTAGAATCTACTGCAGCTATAACAAGAATTGAATTACCTACTATATACGCAAGATCAGTACCAACTGTTATAGTTACAGGAAAACTTGATGGAGTTAATATTACAGAATCACTTGATGTATTAAATTTATCTCCTGGAAGCCCAGTAGCTCCGCTAAAACCTGTATCACCTGTGAAACCAGTTGCACCTTGTGGTCCATCAATTCCATCTAGATTTACATTCCAAGTCTGTGCACTAGAAAAATCGCCTTGAATATTAACAGTATTTGTAATTTCCATTACACCTGTGGTTTTAGAATAAGATGATACAGCTCCTTCAAATCTAATTGTTGGATCAAAAGCAGCTATAACAAGAATTGAATTACCTACTATATAAGCAAGATCAGTATCAACTGTTATAGTTACAGGGAGACTTGATGGGATTAATATTA
>CANJOX010000459.1 GCA_947475795.1 Gemmatimonadota bacterium | reverse complement strand
GCCGACCACGAGGAAGAACGCGTCCTGCATCTTGCGGTGCAGCCACACAATGCCGGTGAGTCCGCAGAAGACTTCGCGCTGTCCACGCTCGCGGATGACGGGGAGCTCGATCACGGTGCTCATGCGACGGTGGCCCGACGGAGTGACTCGGCTTCCTGCAGGCGGGCCGCCCGAAGCTTGAGCACGAACTGGACGGCATTGACGGCGTACGTGCCGTAGGCGACCAGCGCGAGGACCATGAGTGTTCGCGGCGCCCACTCCAGGGCGAGACCGGCGAGGTAGGCCGTATGCAGGGCGATCACGCCCATGCTGACCACATCTTCCCAGAAGAAGGCGTCGGCGAAGAGGTACTTGCCGAATACGACCTTCTCCCAAATCGCGCCCGTCACCATGATGGTGTAGAGCACCACGGTTTTGACGACGACGGAGAGGTTGGCCGCGGCGAGTCCGTCGCCGGTCCGGAGATACCGGAGCACCAGCCAGACGGAGACCGCCATGACCAGGAACTGGACCGGCGCGAGGATACCCTGCACGAGCGTCCACTTCGTGGCATCACGACGCAGGCGTTCGTCGGGCGTATATAGTCCGGTCTTCGGCGCCTGTGGCGACGGGGACCGAGCGCCGGCGGGCGCGGTCAGCGCGTCCGAGGCGTGTGTGGGCATAGTCATCTTATCCATCTCTAACCGGGGGTTCGCGTTCCCAGATGACACGAGAGTAGGGAATGGAGCAGAAGTTGTCAAGAAAAGTTTACGTCAACCTTTCTTGACAATCACTTCAGGCTGTAACACACTTGACCGCTGAGACCATCGGACGAGTGAAACCTGTCCGGATCCCGCTTTCGTTCTTGCGCCCAGGAGACTCCGCGGCAATGTTCGGCGCTTCCCCCCAGCCTGCCGCGTCCGGCCACATTTCGGAGCCGCGACGCGTAGGCACCAGCCACGACGTGATGGAATCGCCTCAGGCCCCCCGTCGAACTACGCGCCTTGAGCGCGTCGAGCGCACGATCGAAAACGAACTCGTGCCGCGTCTGCTGGCGAGCCACCGGGCGGGGCCGGTCCCACCGGCGCTCTCGACGGCGATTGCGCGCGAGTTGTCCGAGCGCGACGTCGTGGAGTTCGTGGCGGCGGTCCGCAGCGTCGACGACGAGCAGGCGGCGCAGTTCATTCGTGAGGTGCTGGCGGACGGGGCCTCCGTCGAGGCCATATATCTTGACCTGTTGGCGCCGTCGGCCCGCCGCTTGGGCGAGATGTGGGAGAACGATGAGTGTGATTTCGTCGAGGTGACCGTCTCGCTGGGGCGGATGCAGCGGATGTTGCGCGACCTGTCTCAGGTCTTTCTCGCCGATGTCGACCACCGCGAACCGGTCGGGAGTGTGCTGCTGACCTGCATTCCCGGCGAGCAGCACACCCTTGGCATTATCATGGTTGGCGAGTTCCTGTTGCGTGACGGCTGGCGCGTCTTGGTTGGCGCGCCGTGGTCGGAAAGCGATCTGCTCACCATGGTGGCCACCGAGTGGTACGACGTGATCGGGTTTTCCGTCGGCCACGAAAGTCGGCTCCCGATCTTGCAACGCGATATCCAACGCCTCAAGTCGGCCTCACGGAATCCGCATGTCCAGTTCATGGTCGGCGGTCAGGCCTTTAGTGATGACACGACCCTTGCCGATCAGCTTGGTGCGAGCGCCATCGCGGGCGGCGCGGGCGAAGCGCCACAACTCGCCCGCCGCCTGCTCGACGACGCGCGTCACGCTGCGGCGAACGTACAGCGGGAGGCACTAGGCGATCATGACCACATCATTGATGCCCATCGACGCGACTGACGCCGGTTTTGGCGACCTCGACGCCAAAGCCGTGGCCTCGCTGCTGGCTGTGGCGGGGGACATTGCCCTCGTCATGGACAGTGCCGGTGTCATTCGGGACGTGGCACTTCCTGGCGCGGAATCTCAGTTCAGTGCCGCGTCCGAGTGGATCGGGAAGCCGTGGATCGACACGGTCACGCCCGAAACCCGGGCGAAAATCGACACCCTGCTCAAGGAGGCCCTCTCGTCCGGGGTGTCCAAGCGTCGACAGGTCAACCACCTGCTGGTCGACGGCGCGGACGTGCCGATCTCCTACACCGCGCTGCGGATCGGCCGCGACGGCGGACTCGCGGCCGTGGGCCGCGATATGCGCCACGTCTCAGCGCTCCAGCAGCGCTTAGTCGAGGCGCAGCAGGCGATGGAGCGCGACTACTGGCGCCTGCGTCATGTGGAGACCCGCTACCGACTGCTCTTCCAGATCGCCAGCGACGCCATTCTGGTGATTGACGCCGGCACCTTGAAGGTGCTCGATGCCAACGCGGCGGCGGGACAGGTGTTCGGGGATGCCCCCGACCGCCTGATCGGACGCCTGTTTCCGTTCGGGACCGATGCCGAAGGGTCGCGCGCGCTGGACGAACTGACGACGACGGCGCGTAACGCGGGGCGATCGGGCGACATCCTCGTGTCGATGGCGACCGGGAGCCGTTCCTATCACGCGTCGGCGTCCTGCTTTCGTCAGGAATCGGCGACGCTGCTGCTGGTGCGCTTCTCGGCGGCCGATCTCGCACCAAATACCAGCGCGTCAGCCAGCTCGTCGCTGCGCGTCATCGATCTGCTGGAACGCTCCCCGGATGGATTCGTGGTGACCGATCTGGAGGGCCACGTGCTCACCGCCAATCGGTCGTTTCTCGACATCGCCGGCTTGGCGAGCGAGGAGCAGGTCCGCGGCACGCTGATGTCGACCTATGTGGGGAGACCGGGCGCCGACTTCCCGGTCTTCACGAGCATTCTGAAGAAGAATGGTGTGGTGCGCCTCATGGCCACCACCGCGCGCGGCCTCCATGGCCAGCAAAGTGAGGTCGAGGTGTCGGCGGTCTGGGCGCCACAGGGCGAGGAACCCTGCATCGGATTCACCATCCGCGATATCGGCCGACGCCTGGCGGCGAGTCCGCAGGGTGCCCGCGATCTCACACGCGCCGTGGAAGAATTGACCACGCTGGTCGGCCGCGTCTCGCTTCGGGATCTGGTGCGGGACACCGTGGACCTCGTGGAACGGCATTTCATCGAGGCGGCCCTCGAGCTGACACAGGACAACCGCACCTCGGCCGCCGAAGTGCTGGGAGTGAGCCGACAGAGCCTCTACGTCAAGCTTCGCCGCCACCGGTTGGCGGCG
>CANJOX010000458.1 GCA_947475795.1 Gemmatimonadota bacterium | reverse complement strand
CGGCGTCCAGCGGCACCTTATGCACGGTCAGCCCCATGGAAATGGCGTACTCCGGCAGCTGCTCGTACGTGGGCCACGGCAGCACCACCTCACCGCCCTGCATGCCGAACGCGAGGGCCGCCAGCGACAGCACTTCGCTGGAGCCCTGCGTGATCAGCACCTGGTTCGGTTCCACACCGAGGTACCGCGCGTAGGTGCTGGTGAGCTCCTTCATGGCCGGCGGGTCGTAGTGCGGATGCTCGCTCCACGCGCCCATGATCGCTTCCTTGGCCTTGGGCGACATGCCGAACGGATTCTCGTTGAAGCAGAGGCGGATCGGTCCCGCGGCGCGGCGCTGCGTGGTGATGTCGCGTTCGAGCTGGTCGAGCACCGCGGCGTAGGACACACCGCCGAGGGCGCGTGATGCTTCGAGCGCCGGGAGCAATCCGGGCAGGGCGACACTCGCGCCGACGCCGACGCCAACCCCGACACCGGTCTTGATCAGCCATTGACGACGGGAGACGGTCTCGGACATGGGAACCTCGTGGGACGCAGGTGGACGGAGAGCAACGGAAGCGCGGCGTGGCATGCCGACGGGACTACGATACGGTCCAGACTATCTTTCCGCGATGTCTGCCCCCCGCTGGCTTCTCACCGCGCTGTCCTTCGCCGCCATGCTGGGCGTGTCCGCCTGGGTGGTGGGGTCGCACTGGCCGGCGGACGGCATGCCGTGGCTGGCGTGGCCGGTGCATGCGGCAGCGCTGGCCACCGTCACGGTCGAGATCGTGACCCGCGCCCTGAAGATTCAGGCGTCGGCGCGCGCCTGCGGGATTCCGCTGCGCTTCGGCACGGCGCTCCGGGTGTGTCTTGCGGGTGACTTTGCGGCGGCGGTGACCCCTGCCCGGTCGGGGGCAGAGCCGGCGCGATTTCTGGTGTTGGCCGAGGGTGGAACCGGGGCGGCGGCCCGCGTCTTGATTCTGTTTCTCGAGCTGTTTCTCGAGATGTGGTCGCTGGTGCTGGTGTGCGGGGTGTTGGCGGTGCTGTTCGCCGGGCGTGGTGCGTCGGTGGGTGGGCTGCTGGGGGTGGTGGGTGGCTACGCCAGCGGGGTGTTGGGGGCGGGGGCGGTCGCGGTGCTGCTGGCCCGCCGCAATGCGCACGGTCCGCCACCCGGATGGGCTCGCCGCCTGGGACTGCATGCGGGGCGCTGGCGTGCAGTGCAGCGCACCCTGCGGGCGCTGCGGGGCTCGGTGGCCTCGCTGCGCCGGGCCGATCCCGCACTGATGCTGCTCGCGTTGGGCGGCTCGGTCGTGCACGTGCTGTGCAAGGTGGCCACGCTCCCCATTCTGGTCTATCTGGGCGACCCGACCTTCCCGCTCACGATGGACACGTTGGCGCCGCTGGTGCTGTGGCCGCTGGCGCTGTTCTACGGGGGCGTGGTCGTGCCGGCCCCCGGCGGTGGCGGCGTGATCGAGGGCGCGTTTGCGGCGACCCTGAGCACGGCCATTCCGGTCAGTCTGTTCGCGGCGTCGCTGCTCTGGTGGCGGTTCTACACCTTCTATCTCTACATCCTCGTCGGCGGGGCAGCGGCGGGCGATGCGGCCCTGCGCGCCCTGCGGCGTTCCACCTGACCTGATGACCTCCACGAACGCTCCGATCCCGACCGCGCTGGATGGCCTCGACGGCCGCGATGCCGCGACCGTGCGGGTATCGACCCCACCGGCGCTGGCCACCCGCTGGCAGCTGGTGGCCGGGTTTTTGGTGATCTACCTCGTGTGGGGGTCGACGTACCTCGCGATCCGCTGGGGGGTGGCGACGATTCCGCCGTTTGGGATGGGAGCGGCCCGTTTTCTGCTGGCTGGCGCGAGTTTGTTTGTGTGGTGTCGCGTCCGTGGCGCTGAAAAGCCCACCAAAGCGCAGTGGAAAGCGTCGGCCATCATTGGCGCCATGCTGCTGTTCGTGGGCAACGGGGCCGTGTCGTGGGCCAGCCAGCGCGTCTCGTCGGGGCTCACCTCGGTGCTCGTGGCGACCGTGCCGCTCTGGCTCGTGTTGTGCGAGCTCTGGCAGGGGATCCGCCCCGACGTGGTGAAGGTGGTCGGTGTGCTGATCGGATTGGGCGGCGTGGCCATGCTCGTGATGCCGACCGGCGGGGCCACGGCCACCGTCGATCCGCTCGGCGCCGTCGTGCTGGCGATCGGCTCCCTGTCGTGGACCATCGGCTCGCTCTATTCGCGGTCGGCGCGTCAGGCGCCGTCACCGGCGCTGGCGATCGCCATGCAAATGCTGGTGGGCGGCTCGCTCCTGCTGCTGTTGTCGCTGGCCGTGGGCGAGTGGTCCACGATGCCGCACGTATCGCTGCGCTCGGCCGCCTCGCTGCTGTACCTGATCGTGTTCGGCTCCCTGATCGGATTCAGCACGTACATGTGGCTGCTGCGCGTGGCGAGCCCGGCCGCTGTGGGGACGTACGCCTACGTGAATCCGGCGGTGGCGGTGCTGCTGGGTGTCGTGCTGGGTGGCGAGCGGCTGCCGGCGCAGGCGGTCGCCGCGATGTCGGTGATCATCGGCGGTGTCGCGATGGTCAGCCTGGCGGGTGGACGCGCGCAACGCCTGATCACGGCGCTCCGGCGTTCGCGCTGAATCCTGCGGACCGCGCGTGGCGTAGGGGATGGGGCACCCATGATGATGTACCCATTGCCCCGGAGCCGCCTGTGCGTACCCACGTCAAAGTCGTCGGTCTCGTCAATCTGCTGTACAGTGCGCTCGGGCTGCTTGGTGCGGCCGGCGTGCTGATCGGTGGCATCTTCGGTTCACTGGCCACGCTCAATCCGGTGGTGTGGATCGTCGGCACCGTGACCAGTGCGTTGATCGCCGTCGTGATCGGCGCCGTCAGTCTCTTCGGCCTCATCGCCGGCTTCGCGCTGCTCAACTACCAGCCGTGGGCCCGTGTCGTGATCCTGTTGGTGTCAGCGCTGCGGCTGTTCCGGTGGCCGTGGGGGACCGCGTTTGGCGGCTACTCGTTGTGGGTGCTGACGCATGATGACACCCGCCGCCTGTTCCACGTGGGCGTGTAAGGCGCGCCACGCGAAGCCTGCCTACCGCTGGCCGGTGGCCGGCATCGGCCAGCCGAATCGTTGACCGGCGAGTCGGCCCGCCGTCCACGTGGCAGCGCCGGCGACGAGCAGCGTCGCTAACGCGGCGGACTGCGCAATACCGTAGTGGT
>CANJOX010000457.1 GCA_947475795.1 Gemmatimonadota bacterium | reverse complement strand
GCCAGGTCCTTCGTCATCTCGCCCGCTTCCACCGCTTCGATGCACACCTGCTCGAGCGTGTCCGCGAACGCCGTGACCGCCGGCGTGCCATCGAGCTTGCCGCGATGCGCGAGGCCACGCGTCCACGCGAAGATCGAGGCGATCGGGTTCGTGGACGTCTTGTTCCCCTTCTGGTGCTCGCGGTAGTGACGCGTCACCGTGCCGTGCGCCGCTTCCGCTTCCATCGTCTTGCCGTCGGGCGACAGCAGCACGCTCGTCATGAGCCCCAGCGAGCCGAAGCCCTGCGCCACGATGTCCGACTGCACGTCACCGTCGTAGTTCTTGCACGCCCACACGTAGCCACCTTCCCACTTGAGCGCCGACGCCACCATGTCGTCGATCAGGCGGTGCTCATACGTGAGTCCCTTGGCGTCGAACTCGGCCTTGAACTCATTGTTGAACACTTCCTCGAACAGATCCTTGAACTGGCCGTCGTAGGCCTTCAGGATCGTGTTCTTCGTGCTCAGGTACACCGGGTAGTTGCGCTGCAAGCCGTAGGTCAGGCTGGAGCGGGCGAAGTCGCGGATGGAGTCGTTGAAGTTGTACATGCCCATCGCCACCCCGCCGTCGGCGCCGAACTTGGCGACCTCGAACTGCATCGGCTCACTGCCATCGGTCGGCGTGTACGTCATCGTGACCGTCCCGGGGCCCGGCACCTTGAAGTCGGTGGCCTTGTACTGGTCGCCGTGTGCGTGACGCCCCACCACGATCGGCTTCGTCCACCCCGGCACGAGGCGCGGGATGTTCGAGATGATGATCGGCTCGCGGAAGATCACGCCACCGAGGATGTTGCGGATCGTGCCGTTAGGGCTCTTCCACATCTTCTTGAGCCCGAACTCCTTCACGCGGGCTTCATCGGGCGTGATGGTCGCGCACTTCACCGCCACACCGTGCTTCTTGGTGGCTTCGGCCGAGTCGATCGTGACCTGGTCGTTAGTGGCGTCGCGGTGCTCGATGCCGAGGTCGTAGTACTCGAGCTCGACGTCGAGATACGGCAGGATGAGCTTGTCCTTGATGAACTGCCAGATGATGCGCGTCATCTCGTCGCCGTCCATCTCGACGACGGGGTTCACAACCTTGATCTTGGCCATGCGGAGGTACCGAGGGAGTGCGGAGGGGGTGGATCCGGATGACGAACAATATCGCGGGGGAATGCGCCGGGGAACGGCTCCCGTCGGCGCCGCCCCCCGGCGCTCAGCACTTGCTAGACATACACATATGCTTATATTACGGAGCATCAGACCACCCGGATGTCCGTCGCCCTTTCCCCTGCCCCGCCGCCCATGCCCAGCTTCCGCCAGCAGCCGGTCGACCTCGTGATCGACGTCCGTTCCAAAGTTGAATTCTGGCTGGGCCATCTCCCCGAGGCCGTCTGCCACCCGGTGCAGACCATCGCCGAGACCCTCCCGTCGCTGCCGGGGATCACCCCCCAGTCGCGGATCCTCGTGTACTGCGCCAGCGGCGCCCGCTCGGCCGCGGCGGCCCAGCAGCTGCGCGCGCTGGGGTACCAGCGCGTGGTCGATGGCGGGCCGATATCGACGGCCCGCGACGACTACACGGCCTAGCGCAGCGCGTCGAAGACGCCCACGTCGCGATTCTTCCGCACATTGTCCCAGCGGAAACAGCGGCCGTTCATCGCGATATAGACCCCCGGTGTGAGCGTCTGCACGAAGCTGAGCGCGCTCCCCAGATTGAACAGGCCGTCGGAGCTGCCAAACGCATAGGGCACCATGGCGCCGGTCAGCACGATCGTTTTCCCCTGCACCGCCGCGGCCAGCACGGCCGCCGTCTCCACCATGGTATCGGTGCCGTGGGTGATCACGATCTGCGACTCACCACGGGCCAGACACGCCTCGGCGATCCTGGCCCGGTGTGACTCCTTCATCTCGAGACTATCGATCATCATCAGCACCTCGACGGTCACGTCGAGCATGCACCGGCCCCGGCGCAGCATCTCCTCCACGTGCGTGGCCTCGAAGTGCAGCGTGCCCGTGAGTTCGTCGTATTCCTTGTCAAAGGTGCCGCCGGTGACGAACACGCGCACGCTCACGCCGCATCCCCCGCATCGGGAGGAGCCGTGTGGCCGGGCGTCGCATCGGCGGCACGCTGCCGGTCGGCCCGCGCCCGGGCGCGCGCTTTCGCCGCCTTCTCCTTCGCCTTCTTCAACGCCTTCGCCGCCTGCACGCGCTCCACGGCCGCGATCGCCGCTTCGCGGGCGGCAATCGTTTGCTCACGCGCGACCCACTCGGCACGGTCACGCGCCTCGGCCTGCCGGGTGCGCTCGAGGCTCTGATCGTCGCGCCACGCCGCCACCTTCGCGTGATCTCCGCCCACCAGCACGTCGGGCACGGGAAACCCGCGATACTCCGCCGGGCGCGTGTAGCTGGGCGCACTGATACCGCGATCGAAAAACGAATCGGTGCGCGCGCTCTCCAGATCGCTCATCGCGCCGGGCAACAGGCGCACAGTGGCATCGATGATGGCCAGCGCCGCCGGCTCGCCGCCGCTCAGCACGAAGTCCCCCAGCGAGAGCTCCTCGGTGGCTAGATGCGTGGCCACGCGCTCGTCGATGTCCTTGTAGTGACCGCACAGCAACGTGAGCTCCGTACCGGCGGCAAAGCGCACCGCATCGGCATGCGAAAAGCGACGGCCGCGCGGCGACAGCAGCACGATCGGCGCCGTGGCCTGCACCGACTCCACCGCCTCGAAGAATGGACCGGGCTTCATCACCATGCCGGGGCCGCCACCGAAGGGATAGTCGTCCACCGTGCGGTGCCGGTCGTACGTGAACGTGCGCAGATCGATCAGCCGGTATTCCACGCCGCCGGTGCCAGCCGCCTTGGCCGGAATGCTGATCGACAAGGGCCCCGCGAAGAACTCGGGGAAGATCGTCACGACGTTGATGCGCAGCACGGCGTTCGCGTCCGCGCGCTAGCTGTCGAGCAAGCCGTCGAGCGGCTTGAGCACGATGGTGTTCCGCTCGTCGTCCACGCGCTCGACGATCTCGGGACGCCAGGGCACCAGCGGACGACCGGTGGCCGTCTCGACTTCGAGGATCAGCCCCTGCGGTGCCTCGTACACGTCGCGCACTTCGCCCACGTGTCCCTGCCCGTCCACTTCGACCTGCATGCCGATGAGCGCGAAGATGTACATCTCATCG
>CANJOX010000456.1 GCA_947475795.1 Gemmatimonadota bacterium | reverse complement strand
GCCAAGTAAATCGATCGTCACATGGAGTTCACCGCACCGCTCGCCCGGGGACTCCTCTACCTTGGAACGACGCTGGCGATCGGGCGCGGCACGCTCACGCTGCTCGATCGCGACGGCGGTGACACGTCGCGCGCCGTGCGTGCCGCCCTCTGGACCGGTGCGCTCGCGCTGATCCTCGCGCCGCTCGCACTGCTCATGCTGCAGCAGCAGGCCCTCGAACTGGCGGCCGCCGATCTCCCCGGGCTGCTGCGGGAGACCACGTGGGGGCGCGGCTGGATGTGGCTGGCGATGGCGTGCGTGGCGGCCGGTGTGGCGCTCCCGTGGCGCCACTCGCGCGCCGCGGCGTGGGCGCTACGGCTGTCGGCGATCGGCGTTGCGGTGGCCATGGGTGGACTCGGACACGCCGCCGCCGATGAACAGTGGCCGCTCCTCTCGCGGGTGCTCGATGCTGCGCACGTGGCGGGCGTGGGCGCGTGGATCGGTGCGCTGACGCTGCTGGTGCTCTCAGGGGTTGGCGATGGTGGTGCGACTGCGGGCACGTGGCGTGCGTTCAGCCGGACCGCGACGGTCATGGCCCCGATCGTTGTGCTGTCCGGAGTGGGGAGCGTGTGGCGCCGCGTCGGTGCGAGCGGGCCCGCGGCGCTGTTGGCCAGTGACTACGGGCGACTGCTGCTGCTCAAGACGGCGTTGGTGTCGGTGGTGCTCGCCGTGGGCTATACGCAGCGCCGACGTCTCGGGGCCGGGGGCGTCCCGGTGCGGCGGGTGGTGCAGCGGGAGGTCGTGCTGGCGGCCGTGGTGCTGGCGGTCACGGCCTGGATGACGGGGATGGAGCCGCCGGGGGAGTAGGGCGAGAACTCAGGCTGGCCGGGGGTCGGGCACCAACGAAAAAAGCCCGCGAGCACTGCTCGCGGGCTTCTCCGTACCACATGCCGTGCTTAGCGGTTGTAGCGCTTCTTGAACTTGTCGACGCGACCCTGCGTGTCGATGAGGCGCTGCGTGCCGGTGTAGAACGGATGCGAATCGGCGGTGATTTCGAGCAGGATCAGGGGATACTCGTTCCCGTCTTCCATCTTGATCTTCTGCTCGCTCGTCATCGTGGAGCGCGTGATGATCGTCGCGCCCGTGGACGAATCCTTGAACACCACCGAATGGTACGGCGGATGAATGCCTTCCTTCATGGTCACTCCAGCATGCGCCACCATTTCCGGCGGGGGCGCGTTTCTAAATGGGGGTCCGATCGACGGGGCATCCCGGGGGAGCCTTGAGGGTGGGCCATGAGGCACATCCACGCGATACGGTTGCCTGTTTCGGCAAGCATGAATGAATGGCAGCTTCGGGGGGGCAGGTCAAGCGGTGTCGGGCGCCTTGCTGCCATTTCGGGCGCTGTTGAGAGAGTATTCGCAGGAACCGCTCGGGAAGGGCGCACAGCGCCGCCCCGATTGAAACCGCCACCGCTGCGCGGCGTACAACCCCGTCTCGCCCCAGATTCCGCGTTCGCGCGGGGCCCATCCCTTTTTCGCCGATCCCCCCATGCCGCAACCGTCCGGTCCCCCGCCAGCTGCCGCGCCCGCGTCGCCCACCGTGTTCTCGGTGCAGACGTCGTCGGGGCTGATTCCGGGGGGGGCGGCCGAGGTGTATCAGGGCGTGATCGCCCAGCGCCGTGAGCTTCGGAACCAGATGGAGCGACTGGAGAATCAGCGGCAGGAACTCCGCGGGCAGCTGCAGGGGGACGACGGCGCGGCCCTCGCGCCGGCCGACCGGGCCGGCGTCGAGGCGCGCCTCACGCAGGTCGATGCCCGCATCAGGTCGCTCGATCAGCAACTCACGCAGGCAGATGCCGCCGTGGCGCAGGCGGCGGCGCTCCCCGGCGCCACGGTCGAGCCGATCCGCGTCAACGACGGGCCGCCCGACGACATCGTGGCCATTCCGATCGTCTTCACGCTGTTCGTGCTCGCCCCAATCGCCATTGCGTACGCACGGCGCATCTGGAAGCGTGGGGCCCCGGTGGCGACCGCGGTCCCGAACGGGCTGGCCGATCGGCTCGAGGCGATGGGTCACACGGTGGAGTCGATCGCGATTGAAGTGGAGCGCATCGGTGAGGGGCAACGCTTCCTCACCCGCGTGCTGGCCGACAAGGGGAAGAGCCTCGGTGCCGGTCCGGCGGAGCCGATTCCGGTGCCGCAGGCGCACGGGGAGCAGGTGGCGGTGCCGCGCTACGAGCGGTAATTCCGAACTGCCAACTGCCGAGGAAGCAGGAGGGAGGGTATCAGGGTGGAGAAAGCAGGAACCACGCGCGTTGATCCTGCACCCTCCTTCCTGACACCCTCCCACCTGCCGCCTAAGCAGTTGGCAGTTCCCAAATCCGGCGGCATACTACCGCACCGCACCCCCAACCCGCCCCCATGCCGTCATTCCGCGTCATCGCCGCGGCGCTCGCTCTGAGCGCCTCCGCCCTCAGCGCCCCCGCCCTCTCCGCCCAAGCCCCCGCCGAACCGGCGCGCGTCCGCTGGGAACGTCAGTGCCAGATCCGCAAGGACAAGTTCGAGAAGATCCTGCCGCGCGCCATGCGGGCCAACGGCGTGGATATGTGGATCGTGATGCAGAAGGAAAATCAGTTCGACCCCATGTACGAGGATCTGGGGCGCGGCTATGTGGGCAGCGTGGGCTACTACATCTTCACCGACCGCGGTGGTGACCGGATCGAGCGGGCGGCGCTGGGGGTGAGCGGCTACCTGCTGGAGCAGTGCAAGGTGTACGACATCGTCCGCGGCTTCGCCCCGCTCAAGGCGTTCATCGCCGAGCGCAATCCGAAGAAAATCGCGCTCAACATGTCCGACGAAGTCGGGGCCGCCGACGGGTTGTCGAAGACGTCGTACGACCGGCTGATCAAGGAGATCGGCCCCGAGTACGCGTCACGCGTGGTCTCGGCGGAAAAAGTCGTGAGCGATTACCGCTCCGGGTTCACCGCTTCGCAGATCGTCGCGCTCGGTGAAGCCGGCGAGATTTCGCGTCGCATCGCGCAGCGCGCGCTCAGCAACGAAGTGATCACGCCTGGTGTGACCACGCTGGAAGACGTGGCGTGGTGGATGATGGATCAACTGCAGCAGCGCGCACTCGGCTCGTCGTTCGACATGCCGTCGGTGTACATCACCGGCCCGAAGGGGATCGAAGCGACGAGCACTGATCGCATCATTCAGCGCGG
>CANJOX010000455.1 GCA_947475795.1 Gemmatimonadota bacterium | reverse complement strand
GAGGAAGAGCGTCGAGACATCGGGGCGGCGCTCGAGCAGCTGCTTCACGCAGCGATCAAGTTCGTCGTTGGCGTCGGCCAGTCCGGCCAGATCGCGCTCACTGAGGATGGCGGTGGCGAAGCGCGGCTCGGCGAAAATCATGACACCGGCCGCCGACTGCACCAGGTGGGCGCAGGTGCGGGAGCCAACCACCAGGAAAAAGGCGTCCTGCATCTTGCGGTGCAGCCACACGATGCCGGTGAGACCGCAGAAGACTTCGCGCTGGCCGCGCTCGCGGATGACGGGCAATTCCATAACAGTGCTCATGCGGCAGCGGCCCGGCGGAGAGACTCAGCTTCCTGCAGACGGGCGGCCCGCAGCTTGAGCACGAACTGAATCGCGTTGACGGCATAGGTGCCGTACGCGACGAGGGCGAGCACCATGAGCGTACGCGGCGCCCAGTGCATGACGAGACCGGCGAGGTAGGCGGTATGCAGGGCGATGACGCCCATGCTCACCACATCCTCCCAGAAGAACGCCTCGGCGAACAGATACTGGCCGAAGACGACTTTCTCCCAAATCGCGCCGGTCACCATGATGGTGTAGAGCACGAACGTCTTGACGACAACGGAGATATTGGCGGCGGCGAGTCCGTGGCCGGTGCTGAGATACCGGACGACGAGCACGACCGAGACGGCCATGACCAGAAACTGGACAGGCGCCAAGATGCCTTGAACGAGCGTCCACGGCGTCGCATCGCGACGCAGACGCTCTTCTGGCGTATACAATCCGGCCCTCGGCGCCTGTGGCGACGGGGAACGGGAGCCGGCGGTCGCGGTGGGCGCGTCCGAGGCGTGGGTGGGCATAGTCATCTAACCATCTCTACCGGGGGTTCGCGTTCCCAGATGAGACGAGAGTAGGGAATTGCGCCGAAGTTGTCAAGAAAAGTTTACGTCAACCTTTCTTGACAATCCTTTCTAGCCGTAACAATGTTGGCGAGTCACTCGGTCACGCCGGAAAAGGCGTCCAGATCCCCAATTTGTTCTTGCGCCCAGGAGACATCGCGGCAATGTTCGGCGCCTCCCTCCAGCCTGCCGCTTCCGGTCACCCTCCGGTGATTCGCGGCCCGGGCACAAGCCACGACGTGATGGAATCGCCCTCGGCCCCCCGTCGATCTGAGCGCCTCGAGCGCCTCGAGCGGACCATAGAGAACGAGCTCGTGCCGCGTCTGCTGGCGAGTCATCGGGCGGGTCCGGTGCCACCGGCGCTCAGCGCGGCCATTGCGCGTGAACTGTCCGAGGCGGACGTGGACGGATTCGTAGCGGCCGTCCGCAGTCCCGACGATGCTCGCGCGGTGCAGTTCATCCGGGATGTCCTCGCTGAGGGCGCGTCGGTCGAGGCGGTCTATCTCGACTTGCTCGCGCCCTCCGCGCGTCGCCTCGGACAGATGTGGGAGAGCGACGAGTGTGATTTCGTCGAGGTGACCGTCTCGCTGGGCCGCATGCAGCGCCTCCTGCGTGACCTCTCCCAGGTGTTTCTGGCCGACGCCACCCGGAACGAACCGGTCGGGAGTGTCCTGCTCACCTGTATTCCGGGCGAGCAACATACGCTCGGCATCATCATGGTCGGCGAGTTCCTGTTGCGCGACGGTTGGCGCGTCCTGGTGGGGGCGCCGTGGTCCGAAAGTGATCTGCTAACCATGGTGGGCACCGAGTGGTACGACGTCATAGGCTTCTCCGTCGGCAGCGAAAGCCGGCTTCCACTGTTGAAGCGCGATATCCGGCGACTCAAGTCGGCGTCGCGCAATCCGCACGTGCAGTTCATGGTCGGCGGTCAGGTCTTCAGTGACGACCCAACCCTCGCCGATCAAGTGGGCGCCAATGCCATCGCCGGAGATGCCCGTGAGGCGCCACAGATCGCCCGCAGGCTGCTCGACGCCGCGCACCGCGCCGCGTCCGACGCACCGCCCAGGGAGGCATTAGGCGATCATGGCCAGTTCAGTGACGCCCTTCGACGCGAGTGACGCCGCGTTTGGCGAGATAGACGCCAAGACCGCGGCTTCGCTGCTCGCCGTCGCGGGGGATATTGCCCTCGTGATGGACAGCGCGGGCGTCATTCGTGACGTCGCGCTGGTCGGTGCCGAGACCCAATTCGACGCGGCCACCCAATGGATCGGGCGGCCGTGGATCGAGACGGTCACGCCCGAGACCCGTGCCAAGATCGACACGCTGCTCAAGGAAGCCCTGTCGTCCGGGGTCTCCAAGCGTCGTCAGGTCAACCACTTGCTGGTCGATGGCGCCGACGTGCCCGTCTCCTACACCGCGCTTCGGCTCGGACGGGATGGCACGCTGGTCGCGGTCGGCCGCGACATGCGCCATGTCTCGGCGTTGCAGCAGCGCCTGGTGGAAGCCCAGCAGGCCATGGAACGCGACTACTGGCGGCTCCGCCACGTCGAGACGCGCTATCGACTGCTGTTCCAGATCGCCAGCGATGCGATCCTGGTGATCGACGCGGGGACCCTCAAGGTGCTCGATGCGAACACCGCGGCGGGACAGGTCTTCGGGGATTCCCCCGACCGCCTGATCGGCCGCACCTTCCCGTTCGGGACGGATGCCGAAGGCGTGCGCTCGCTCGAAGAGCTGACGATGACGGCCCGGAGCGCCGGTCGGGCGGGCGACGTGCTGATCTCGATGGCGGCTGGCGGCCGGTCGTACAACGCGTCGGCGTCCTGCTTCCGTCAGGAATCGGCCACGTTGCTACTCGTGCGGCTCTCCGCCGCGGACATCGCGCCGACCGTCAGTGCGGCGGCCGGTTCGCCGCTCCGCGTCATTGATCTGATCGAGCGTTCACCCGACGGGTTCGTGGTCACCGACCTCGAGGGACACGTGCTGACCGCCAACCGCGCCTTCCTCGACATTTCGGGGCTGGCGAGCGAGGAGCAGGTGCGTGGGACGCTGTTCGCTACCTATATAGGCCGTCCTGGCGCCGACTTTCCGGTCTTCACGAGCATGCTCAAGAAGAACGGCGTGGTTCGCCTCATGGCCACGTCGGCCCGCGGCACGCACGGCAACCAGAGCGAGGTCGAGGTCTCGGCCGTCTGGGCGCCGGAGGGCGAGGAGCCCTGCATCGGGTTCACCGTGCGCGATATCGGCCGGCGGCTGGCGGCGACCCCACAAGGGGCCCGCGACCTGACCCGTGCGGTCGAAGAACTCACGACCTTGGTGGGGCGCGTCTCGCTACG
>CANJOX010000454.1 GCA_947475795.1 Gemmatimonadota bacterium | reverse complement strand
GGGCTGCTGGCCGCGACGGGCACGGCCGTGCAGCGGGCGCATCAGGCCGGCATGAACCTGGTGGTCGGCTTCGACGACTGACGCGCGTCGTCGGTGCGGTGGCGACGCGTTGTCGCTGGCGTGCTGCGATGGCGACGCTCGGCCGGCCCGGGTGGATCCCTTTCGCCGCTTCCTGCGCGCGGATGGCCGCGCGCCTGTCGCTGCGCTCCGGCGCCGGCCCCTCCCGCGCAGAGGCGGCTGCAGGGACCACCCGTCCCGACCGGCTGACCCGGGCGCCGCGAGGGCGCGCGCGAGCCGTCGGCCACCCTGGAGCTCGGCAAGCGCCTGGTCCACCGCACCGTGGAGTACGCCGTGCGGCAGATTCAAGGGATGATCAGCCGCTAGGCAGGGACAAGCGGCGTGCGGTGAAATCGGGGGCCGTGCGGGCGCCGGATTTCGCCGATTTCGCTCGCCAATCGGTTATTTTCCAGTGCTGATCCTGACGGTTCCCGCCACTCCTTGTCCTCCATGACCGACCTTTCCCGCCAGCCTGTCATCGTGGGTGCCGCGCGCACGCCGATCGGGCGGTATCTCGGGGGCCTCGCGCCCCTGTCTGCGCCGGAGCTCGGCGCCATCGCGATCCGTGCCGCGCTGCAGCGCAGCGGCGTCGCCCCCGACGCGGTCCAGGAAGTGATCATGGGCCACGTGTTGCAGGGCGGCACCGGACAGGCGCCCGGCCGTCAGGCCATGCTCAAGGCGGGCGTGCCCGCGTCCGCGTCGGCCGTGACCATCAACAAAGTGTGCGGGTCGGGGCTCAAGGCCGTGATGCTGGCCGCGCAGGCCATCAAGGCGGGCGACGCGCAGGTGGTCGTCGCCGGCGGTCAGGAAAGCATGAGCAACGCGCCGCACTACGTGTTCGGGATGCGCGGTGGCGTGAAGATCGGCGACCAGACCATGGTGGACGGCATGATCCGTGACGGACTCTGGTGCCCCACCTGCAACGTGCACATGGGCGCGCACGCCGAATACACGGCCACCAAGGCCGGTGTCTCGCGCGAGCAGCAGGACGCCTTCGCGGCGGCCTCGCACGCCAAGGCGGTGGCGGCGCAGCAGGGTGGCAAGTTCGACGCCGAGATCGTGCCTGTGGAAATCCCCGGCCGGAAGGGGCCCACGATCATCGCGCAGGACGAAGGCCCGCGCGCCGATACCACCGCGGCCTCGCTGGCGGGATTGCGCCCGGCGTTCCCGGGCAAGGGTGACAACAGCACCCTCAGCGTCACCGCCGGCAACGCGTCGTCGCTCAACGATGGCGCCGCGGCCGTGGTGGTCACGTCCGAGGCGTACGCGCGCGAGCACGGCCTCACCATCCTCGCGCGCATTACCGCGTATGCCACGGGCGCCGGTAATCCGCAGGATCTGTTCTTCGCGCCGATCACTGCGGTGAAGAACCTCATGGCAAAGGCCGGCACCACGATTGCTGACTACGACCTCATCGAAGCGAACGAAGCCTTCGCCTCGCAGGCGCTGGCCGACGGCCTCGGGCTGGGCTGGGACGACGCGCGCGTGAACGTGCACGGCGGGGCGATCGCCCTCGGGCATCCGATCGGCGCCAGCGGCACGCGCGTGCTCGTGACGCTGTTGCACGCCCTCGCCGATCGGGGAGCGAAAACCGGAATCGCGACGCTGTGTCTGGGCGGTGGCGATGCGGTGGCGCTCTCCGTCGAACGCGTCGGCTGACCGGACTGCTGTGAATCGTGCGCTGCGGGTGCCCTGGCGACTCCTCAGTTTCGGGGTCGCGTGGGTGCTCGCCCAGGGGATCGCGGAGTCGATCCTCGGGCCGCTGGCGGGTCTCCTCTCGCGCGCCATCGGCGAGCCGGTGCCGGCGTACCCGTGGGCCTCGCTGATCGGGGTGACCGCGGCCTGCGCCGTCTCGCTGCGGTTCGTCGATGACGTTCCGTGGTCGGTGATGGCGCTCGGCGACGGCGCGTGGCACTGGCGCCGGGTTGCACGCGGCGCGGCCATTGGGGCGGCGGCGATTCTGGCCACCGCCGCGTTGCTGGCGGCCGTGGGCGCGCTGCGTCTCGAGGCCACCCCGCGCGGGATGGTGGACGGGGCGATGTTCGTCCCCGACAGTTGGAGTGGCACGGCGTTGCGGCTGTTCCTGCTGCTCGGGCCGGCGGCGTTGTGGGAAGAGCTGGTGTTTCGCGGCTATCTCTACGCGGTGGCGCACGAGGCGGGTGGGCGCGCTATTGCCCGCTGGAGCTCGAGCGTGGCCTTCGGGGCGGTGCATCTGCTCAACCCGGGGGCGAACGTGCGCACCACGATGGTGGTGGTGCTGGCGGGCTGGTGCCTCTGTGTGCTCCGTGAGCGCACCGCGAGTCTGCCGGCGGCCTGGAGTGCGCATCTGGCGTGGAACTGGGTGATGGCCGCCGTGCTGCACATGCCGGTGAGTGGGTTGCCGTTCGCCACGCCGGGGTATCGCGCGGTGGTGCAGGGCGGGGAGTGGCTCACCGGCGGCGCGTGGGGGCCTGAGGGCGGGATGATGGCGGTACTGGTACTGGGTGGGGCGCTCGCCGTGACGATGCGGCGTGGTCCGGGGCACGGCGATGCTGCCTGACGATCGCCGCACGATGTCTTACGTCTGCTGACTATTCGGAGTCGACACCATATGCAGGAAGGATTACAGCGCGCGGCCGTCGTGGGCGCGGGTCAGATGGGCAACGGGATCGCGCATGTCTTCGCCGTGAGCGGGCATCCGGTCACGATGATCGACGTGAACGCCGAGGCGCTCGCGAAGGGGCGTGACACGATCGCGCGCAATCTCGAGCGTCAGGTCAAGAAGGGGGCGCTCGACGCCACCGCGGCCGACGCGGCGCTGGCGCGAATCGCGACGGCAACCGCGATGGACGCCGTGGCCGATGCGGCCATCGTGGTGGAGGCCGCCACCGAACGCACCGACCTCAAGTTCCGGATCTTCGAGGAACTCGACCGCCTCGCGCCGGCGGGGGCGATTCTCGCCAGCAACACCAGCTCGATTTCCATCACCGAGATCGCCGCGCGTACCAAGCGCCCCGAGCTCGTGATCGGCATGCACTTCATGAACCCGGTGCCGGTGATGCAGCTCGTGGAGGTCATCCGTGGCCTCGCCACCAGCGACGCCACCACGCAGACCGTGATGGCACTCGCCACGGGGCTCGGCAAGACCCCGGTGGAAGTGAATGATTTTCCGGGGTTCGTGGCCAATCGCATC
>CANJOX010000453.1 GCA_947475795.1 Gemmatimonadota bacterium | reverse complement strand
GACGCTGGCCCCCGCGCTCACGCTCTCCGCGCAAGCCAACAGCAAGGGCAAGACCACCGGCACCGCGGCCGTGCCGTTGGCGATGTCCGTCATCAAGCGCACCGATCTCGAACGGGATCTCTACGCGATGGCCGGTGACGGCATGCGCGGTCGCGAAGCGGGCACGCCCGATGAAATGCGCGCCTCCATCTGGGTCGCCGAGCAGATGCGGCAAATCGGAGTGAAGCCGATGGGCGAGGATGGCAGCTACTTCCAGTGGTTCAACATGGTGCGCACGCGCGTCTCCACGGTCTCCACGACTGGTGCCGTTGGCGACAAGGCGCTCGTCGTGTGGAAGGACTTCGTGCCGCTAGGGTCCGCCAACGCCGATGTCAGCGCCCCCGTCGTGTGGCTCGGCACTGGTGCCGACCCCACCATCGACGTGCGCGGCAAGATCGCCGCGCTCCAGATCACCGCGCCGCCGGCCGCGTCGATTCGCACCACGACCAACTCGGTCGAAGTGCGCTACGCCAACGCGGCCATTGCCGCGGCCACGCAGCGGGTGCAGCGGCGCGGGGCCGTCGGCATCATCCTCGTGGCCGACTCCACCACCGACGTCGCCTTCGACGGCCTCAGTGTGCTGCGCGAGCGCGGCACGTATGACGTCGACGGCGGCGCCCCGCGCTTTGCCGGGCAGGCCACGCAGGCGGCCCGCCCGCAATTGGCGCGCACCGCACCGACGCCTTCGTTCCTCGTACGTGGTGCCTTGGCGGCCGCGCTCAAGGCGGGCGCCACGGCCGACATGCACGTGCGCGTCGAGCATTTCACCACGCCGTCCAGCAACATCATCGGCGTCATTCGCGGAACCGATCCCAAGCTCCGCGACGAGTACGTGATGTACAGCTCCCACCAGGACCACGATGGCGTGCGCTACGTCATCGACGGCGATTCCGTATGGGCCGGCGCCGATGACAATGGCACCGTGAGCGTGGCCTTGCTCGCGATTGCCCGGGCGTTCGTGAAGCAGCCCGGCAAGCGGTCGGTCTTGTTCGTCTACCACGGCGCTGAGGAACGCGGACTGCTCGGCTCGCGCTATCATGCCGCGCATCCCGTGGTGCCGCTGCGAAACATCGTAGCCGTGCTGAACGGCGACATGATCGGCCGCAATCACCCCGATTCCGCCAGCTTGCTCGGCATCCAGCCGCCACATCGCAATTCCACGGAATTGGTCGACATGGCATTGCGGGCCAACACGCTCACCGGTGCCTTCAAGCTCGACTCCATCTGGGATCGGCCCACGCACCCGGAAGGGTGGTACTTCCGCAGCGATCACGTGCCGTATGCGCGGCTCGACGTGCCGGCCGTCATGTACTCCACCAACCTGCATCCCGACTATCACACCCCGCGTGACAAGCCCTCGGCCATCGACTATCCGAAGCTCACGCGCATGACGCAGTGGATGTATCTCACCGGATGGTACGTGGCCACGACCACGAAGCGCCCGGCGATCGATCCCGGCTTCAAGCTGGAACGCTGAGCCGTCGCACGAACGCGGCGCCGTCGGGATGCACGGCGGGGGGACGCGTTTGCGTTCTCCCGCCTCGCTCCCCATTTTGCCCTGCACGTTTCGGCATACGTCCGGGGCGTCACCTACTGAGGAGGATCTGCGATGCAGGCATTCGTGCGCCGCATGCTGGGCCCGGCGTTGGCAGTGACCGCGCTGTTGTTGACCGCAACGGCGGCCAGCGCAATCACTGGACAGGCGAAGCCCCAGCTGTCCATCGAAGCCGAGCGGTCGCCGCAGGGCGCTCGGATCACCTTCAAGGGCAAGAACTGGCCGGCCGCCGCCCGCATCAAGCTCACCGCCACGCGGGCGCCTGCGTCTACCAAGCCGCAGGATTTCGGGATCATCGATGCTGATAGCACGGGGACGTTCAGCGTGCGGAAGGTGGCCATCTGCACCACGCCGAATCAGGAAGACGGCGCGCTCGAGACGGTCACTTTCACCGCCGCCGATTCGGCGACCGGAGTGAAGGCCACCGCGACGACTCGTGGTGGCGCTTGGGTCTGCCAGTAATCCGGATCGCGCTCCACACCGCTGTCGCGGTGTTGCCCTCTGGGCAACACCGCGATCGTGTATCCGCCCCCGATCCTTCCCGGTAAAGCCGCGACATGTTCGTGATTTTCGTATGCCCCATCTTCTCGCCGGCGGCCACGCAGATGATCGAGGCGGCGCTCACCGTGCCGCAGGTGCGGCTCGGTGTCATTGCGCAGCAACCCCTCGCCGCACTTGCCCCGAACGTGGCGGCGCGGCTGGCCGCGCACTGGCAGGTCGATGATGTCACGAACGCCACGTCGCTCGAACACGCCGTTCGCGCCCTCGGCGCTGCGCACGGTGCGATCGCGCGGTGCTTCGGCGCCTACGAGCAGTTGCAGCAGCCGCTCGCCACGGTGCGCGAACGGCTTGGGATTCCCGGGCTGTCCAGCAACGCCGCGCATAATTTTCGCGACAAGGCGCGCATGAAGGATGCCTTGCGCGCAGCGGGCGTGCCGGTCGCGCGGCATCGGCTGATCACGTCGCGCGACGACGCGTTGGCATTCATTGCCGACGTCGGGTATCCGGTGGTGCTCAAGCCGCCCGCCGGCGCCGGCGCCATCGCGACGCAGCGGATTCGCGACGTCGCGTCGCTCGACGCGATGCTCGTGAACTATCCGGCGACCGCCGCCCAGCCGATGCTCGCGGAGGAGTTTCTGCGCGGCACGGAGTACTCGCTGGAAACGGTGTCGGTCGATGGCCACGCGATGTGGCACTCTCTCACGCGATACGGCCCCACCCCCCTCGACGTCGTGGAGAACGCGTGGATTCAGTGGACGGTGCTGCTCCCGCGCGAAGTTGATGCCGTCGAGTTCGACGACATTCGCGCCGTCGGGGCCAAGGCCCTGACCGCGCTGGGGATGGGGACCGGCGTGTCGCACTGTGAATGGTTCCGTCGCGAGGATGGCACGCTCGCCATCAGCGAGATCGCCGCGCGTCCGCCCGGCGCCAATATCACGACCATGATCTCCCGGGCGCACGATATCGATTTCGTGGCGGCCTGGGTTCGACTCATGATCAACGGCACCTTCGATCCGCCCGAACGGCGCTATGCGGTCGGCACCGCGTATCTGCGAGGGCAGGGCACCGGTCAGGTCCGCAGCGTCGAGGGGATCGAGGCGATCCGGCAACAGTTCGGCGCCATGATCTGCGATGCCCG
>CANJOX010000452.1 GCA_947475795.1 Gemmatimonadota bacterium | reverse complement strand
TGTCGCGGCACGATCCGGAGGTGGTGTACCACGCGTCGCAGTTCGTGCATCGCACGCGCGACGGTGGCATGCGCTGGGAAACCATCAGCCCCGACCTGACCACGAACGATCCGGTCACGCAGCAGCCCGCCGGCGGTCCGATCAACTACGACGGCACCGGCGTTGAGATGTACAACACGGTGTTCGCGCTGGCCGAAGATCCGAAGGATGCCGCTATCCTGTGGGCGGGGAGCGACGACGGGCGGTTGCACCTCACGCGCGATGGCGGGCGCCGCTGGCTGAATGTGACGCCCACCGGCATGCCGGCACGCGCGACCGTGAACCGGATCGACGTGTCGGTACACGTGCCGGGGCGCGCCTATGTCACGGCGCACCGCTACCGGTTGGACGACTGGGCACCGTACGTGTGGCGCACCGACGACTACGGGGCCACGTGGACGCGCATTGCCGATGGCACCAACGGCATTCCAGCCACCACGCCGGTGCGGGTGGTGCGCGAGGATCGCGTGCGCGCCGGTCTGCTGTATGCCGGCACGGAATTCGGGCTGTACGTGTCGTTGGACAACGGCGCGCGCTGGCAGCCGTTCCAGCGCAACCTCCCGATCGTGCCGGTCACCGACGTGGCGCTCACGAACGATGACGTGGTGTTGTCCACGCAGGGGCGGAGCTTCTGGATCCTCGACGACATCACGCCGCTGCGGCAGCTGGCGGCGGCGCGCCCCGACGGCGCCGTGCATCTGTTCGCGCCGCGCACCGCCACCCGGGCGGAGCTGGGGAGCGCCGGGGGCTCCGGCGGGGTGGAGGCGCCGCTCGACCCGTATCCGGCCGGCGCGCTGCTGCACTACTGGCTGCGGGACGCGGTTGCGGGCCCGCTCACCCTCGAGGTGCGCGACGGGGCCGGGCGCGTGGTGCGGGCCTTCACGTCGGACACCGCGGCGGCGCGGACGCGTCAGCTCCCGGCGCTGTCCACCGCTGCCGGGGCGCACCGGGTGACGTGGGACCTCACCTATGCGCCGCCCGTCCCGGCCAAGGGGCAGCTGCTCTGGGGATACAGTGGCGGGGTGAAGGCTCCGCCGGGACGCTACACCGTGCGGCTCACGCAGGGCGCGATCGTGCAGGAGCAGGCGCTGACGGTGCGCGGTGACCCGCGTCTGCGCACCACGGCGGAGGCGTATGACCTGCAGTTCCGCACGGCGATGGCCGTGCGCGACACCATGACGGTGGTGAACGAGGCGGTCGCGACGTTGCGGGCGGTGCGGGAGCAGGCGCGCGCCGCGCTCGCGCAGGCGGACCGTGCCGGTGCACGCGAGGCGGTGCAGCCCGGGACCGACGCCCTGGTGGCCAAGGGGGACGCGATCGAAGGGCGGCTCACCGATCCGCGCCACAAGGTGGGCTACGACATTCTCCGCTTCGGCGGTCGCCTCGACAATCAGCTCAACGAGCTGTACGGCAACCTCACCGGCACCGGCGGCTACATCAACGGCGGCGCCGACGCGGCGCCCACGATGGGCGCCCTCGAGCGCACCACCGCGTTGACCCAGGAGTGGAACGCCATTGCCGCTGAGCTGCGCACGTTTCTGGACAAGGACGTGAGCGCGTTCAACGCCGCCATCGCGAAGCTGGGGCTCGCGCCGGTGGTGGTGCCGCGTGCGGTGGTGAAGTAGCGTGGCAGGGGTCCCAATCCGGAACCGACTCGCTTTTCATCGGCAGGTTTCGGCGTGCTTCTGCGTGAGAAATTCGCGCGGCTGCACCGAGCGATCAGGCCGCATGCTTGACGAATCGTCGACCCACCTCGCTTCGAATTGCTATTCCGATGACTCGCGCTCAACGCCGCACGGAACACTTGCTCAACTGCACCGGCGGCTGAACCTTCTGGCATGATGAACCGCCGCCGCTTCCTTCACGACAGTCTGCTGGCCACGGCCGGCGTCTCATCGCTGGCACGCGCGGCATCCGCGCCGCGATCCGTCGGGCACGAGGTCTCGCCTCCCACGCACGAGAAGCAACCCGCGCCGCTCGTCTTCGATCTTCATGCGCATCCCGGCGCCACCTTTCAGAAGGGGAAACCGGAGTACTTGGGTGACGAGGCGCACCGGAAGACCGTCGCTGGGATGCAGGTCGGCGGACTGACCGGCGCCTTCTTCAGTCTGGTGGCCGACGGTCCGCTGATCGAACTGACGCCCAACGGCGTGGTCACGCACGGCGGATACGCGAAGGGGGATGCGGCGCGTGAGTATCAGCGACAGCTCGCCGACCTCACGACGCTCATGCGGCCGACGGCCGCCTTCATCGCCACGCGTGCGTCGGACCTGCAGCGTGCGCAGCGTGAGCACACGGTGGCGGCATACCTCGCCTGTGAAGGAGGCGAGTTCCTCGAAGGCGACGCGGGGCGCGTCGATCAGCTCTACGCCGACGGCGTGCGCTCCCTGCAGTTGGTGCACTATGTGCCCAACGTGCTGGGCGATCTCCAAACGCAGCCGCGTCAGCACGGCGGACTGTCGGCGGCCGGCAAGGCGGTCGTCAAGCGGCTGACCGCGAAGGGGATCGTGATCGATGTGGCGCACGCGTCGTTCGAGACCGTGCGCGCTGTAGCCGCGCAGACCTCGGCGCCGCTCATTCTCTCGCACAGCATTCTCAAGATGGATGACGCGCGTTTGCTCGCGGCGCGCGCCATCAGTGTCGAGCATGCGAAGCTGGTGGCTGGCACCGGCGGGGTGGTCGGCGCGTGGCCCAGCGGCTTCAACGCCAGCTTCGACGAGTTCGTCGCGAACACGGTGCGGCTCATCGACACGGTCGGCGTAGACCACGTGGGCCTGGGCACCGACATGGATGGCAACCTCAAGCCGGTGCTTGGTGACTACGCACAGCTACCGGACTGGCTGGCCGCGCTCCGAGCCAAGGGGCTGTCAGCCAGTGATGTGGCCAAGGTGTCCGGCGGCAACATGCAGCGTGTGTTGTCGCAGGTCATCGGGTAGCGTTTGCCGGCTGCATGGTGCGCTGCTCCTCCGGCGGGTAGTCCGTGAACCATCGACACCTTCCTTCTCACCGCCGGAGACTGTTAGCCACCCGACGAGCGCGTCCGAGCGAGATCGGTTGTCGAGGCCGGCGCCTGTGGAGTACGTCGTCAGCGGCGACGAGCGCTGATCCGCCGAGGATGCCGATTGTGTCGCAGTAACTGCGTGCCGCTGTTTCACGATTGCGCTAGAGCGTGGCGAGGATGAGCTCGATCTGGCGGCGGAGC
>CANJOX010000451.1 GCA_947475795.1 Gemmatimonadota bacterium | reverse complement strand
TCGGTGCCGTCGGCGAACTTCGTGGCCAAGGAGCAGACGTTCAGCACCGCCGGCGACATCCCGTTCCGCTCCGGTGTGAACCTGTTGAGCGGCACGGCGCGCGGCTTCAGTGGTGCGTCGCAGGTGTTCGTCGATACCGTGGCGGCACCGGCGGCGTACCCCGGCTACCTCTGGGTGACCAGCGACAACAAGCCCATCTTCGGCATCAATGACCCGTACGGTACCAACGGCGGCAATCAGGTGCGTGATCAGGTCGGCTCGCCGCTGTACCCGGGCTTCACGGCCCAGCCGGACGATTCGTCCAACACCGCGAACGGTTTCCGCGTGGAGCGGTTGGCGGGCAACGCGCTGCGTGATCGCAACTTCGTGATCCGCAAGGACGGCGACACGCTGCAGGGCAATGCGCGTCAGTTCCTGCCGCAGGTGCAGGGCACCTTCACCCCGGCCACAACCGGACCGCTGGTGGGGAACAAGCGGGTGAAGGGTGGCCGCTACGAACTCACGTGGCTCACCGATCCGTGGGGCGGTAAGTCGTTCAAACTCGACCCCGTGGCCGATCTGCAGGGGGCCGTGAATTCGGCGCTGCAGGATGTGGCCTCCAAGGCCACCACGATCACCGAGACCTCGGCGGCCGTCGGCGCGCTCGTCGGCGCGACCACCGTCCGTCCGCTGGTTCGGGTGCGCGTCCCGTTCACGATGAAGTTCACCGACCCGGTGGGCGGCCGTGAAGAGACGGTGAAGTTTGCCATGCTGGCGCGCCAGAGCTTTGCGCAGGGTGGCATCGGCAGCACCCGTCTGCTCGGCTCCGGCAACGACACCGTCCGCGTGGCCGTCCCCGACTCGGTGTGGATGCCGGGTGACACGTTGATCGTGCTCCAGAAGGTCGAGAAGGACAGCACGGTGCTGGTGGGTACGACGCGGGTGGTGGTGGTGCAGGCCGATGGCAGCAATGGCTACCGCCCGATCCCCGTGCTCGCCGACTCGATCGGCCTGAACAAGTTCCTCGTGGCCTGCACCGGCGGTAACAACGGCACCGGCGCCCGCGTGGGCACCAACGTGGATCAGACCAGCTGTAACCCGCTCGCGATCAACACGCGCGGCGCGTCGTCGGCCGGTGGCTATCTCGCCGCCGAGCCCACGTGGAAGCAGCTGTTCGAGCTCACGCGCACGTTCGATGCGCGCTCCACCGTGCAGCTCGTCGCCACGCCGTTCAGCATCGCCTCCGAAATCACCAAGGCCGACCTGGCCAAGGTGTCGGTGGTGCCCAATCCGTACCTCGTGCGCTCCGACGTCGATCCGATCGACGGCACGCGCCTCGGGGTCCCGCGCATCTTCTTCACGAACGTGCCCGAGCAAGGGGTGCTGCGCGTGTACTCGGTGTCCGGCCAGTTCCTGCAGGAGCTGTCGTGGACGAAGAGCGACCTGACGTACGCGGGCAACAACTCGACCACCGGTGACCTGCCGTTCAACCTTCGCACGCGCGAAGGCACTGATATGACGTCAGGTCTCTACATCTACGTGCTCACTGCGACCGGCTCTGCGGGTAAGAATCAGGTGCAGCGCGGCAAGTTCGTGATCATCCGCTAAGGGAGCAGCGATGCATATCACCAAACTCATCGGCGCCGTGAGCGCCGCCACCCTGCTGCTGGGCACGAGCGTGCGTGCCCAGGGGCCGGGCGGCCTTCTCCCGACACCCGCGGACTCCCCGAATCGTCAGGGAACGCGCGGTGCCAATTTCCTCCACATCGGCGTCGGCGCGCGCAGCGCGAGCATGGCCAACGCGACGGCTGCGTCGGTCAACGGACCGCTGGCGTGGTTCTCCAATCCGTCGGGCGCCGGTACGTCGGAGTCCTTCTCGGCCGCGGCTGGCCGGCAGAGCCTCTACGGCGATCTCGGATTGGGCCAGACCTACGCCGCGCTCTCGATCCCTGCGATCGGCGGCGTGATCGGCGTGCACTTCAACACCCTCAGTTCGGGTGACATCAAGCGCACCACCGAAACGAATCCGTTCGGCGACCGACTGGGTGGCAACTTCTTCCAGTGGACGTCGACCGTGGTCGGTGTGGGCTACGCCAAGCGACTCACCGATCGTCTGCAGGTGGGCGCCCAGATCAAGTACATCACCGAAGGGATCCCCGATGCCGGGACGAAGTGGGTGGCTGGTGATATCGGTACCCAGTTCAACACCGGTCTGTACGGGCTCACCATCGGTGGCTCGATTTCCAACGTCGGCCCCACCGCCCGTGCGTCGGGCGCGCTGATCAGCCGGGTGGTGTCCACGCCCGACCGCACCAACTTCAGCGACAACCGGCGCGTGCAGCTCTACACCTCGCAGGTGGAACTGCCGGTCGAGTTCCGCCTCTCGATGGCGTCGGATCTGCTGGGCTCGGCCAACTCGCTGTTCGGCAAGGGGAGCGGCAAGAACACGCTGAACGCGGAAGTCGCGATCAATGAGTCCACCGACTTCACGACGCAGTACGCGCTCGGCGTCGAGTACGGCTACCGCAACGTGCTCTTCGTGCGCGGCGGCAAGCGGGTGTATAACGACGACCGGAACATCGGCACCGACACGCCGGTCGGCCTGGCCGGCGGCTTCGGGCTCCGTCTGCCGGCGAAGGGACGCAGCGTGCGCTTCGACTACTCCTACGAGTCGGCCGGTGCGCTCCAGAACATTCAGATCTTCTCGTTCGAGGTGGGTCGATGAACCGCAGCGCCCTCTTCATCACCGTCCTCGCGCTCGCGGCGACGAGCGCCGGCGCTCAGCTGGCGCCGAAGCAGTTCACGGTCACCACGCGCGTCGGCACGATTCAGGCCGAGCGTGCCGCGAGTCTCGATCCGGCCGCGGTGATCGGCCTCGACGCGGAGTACGCGCTGTCGAAGTATCTCGGCTTCGGTACCACCGTCGACGTGTCGCGTGGCAACACCACGCGCGCGGACTTCCTCACGCGTCTGCGCTTCGGCAACGCGTCGGTCGCCGGTGGCGATTCCATCTATTACCAGTACGTGGGGCAGCCGGTGAACACGGTCAACCTCGGACTCGCGGCGACCCTGCGCTATCCGGGCAAGAAGGTCGCCCCGTTCGTGATGGGCGGTGTGGGCACGTACGTGATGATTCTCGACGCCCAGATCAACGGCAAGGAGACGCGCCGCAACGACCTTTCCTACACCGGCGGCGGTGGGGTGTGGATCAAGCTCAGCGAGCGCGCCGGTCTACAGTTCGATGTGCGTGCCGTGCAGTACCAGGGC
>CANJOX010000450.1 GCA_947475795.1 Gemmatimonadota bacterium | reverse complement strand
CCGTCGACCCGCTGTTAATGACCCGTTAAGGACCGAACACTGACCTTAGACGGTATCGATTCGGCCGCCCGCTGGTCTCCTACGCGCCCTCCCGTAATGCCCCCCGCTGTTCCCCGTTCGCGGCTCCTCTGCCTGGCCGCCGGTACCCTCGCGCTGTTCGGCCCGCAGGTTGGGTTGGCGCAGACGCGCGCCGATTCGGTGGCGCGGCGCGACAGCCTCGCGCGCACGCTGGCCCCGTTCTCGATCCGCGCCACGCGCAGCTCGCAGTCGTCGTTCGGCGCGCCGCTGGCCATCACGCGCGTGGACCGGGCGCAGTTCGCGTCCAAGAGCGGCTTCGGGCTCAACGACGCGCTCGGCACGGTACCGGGGGTGCTCGTCCAGTCGCGCTACGGGACCAGCGACGTACGGATTGCGATCCGCGGCTTCGGAGCGCGCGGCGCCGGTGATCGCTCCAACGCCGGCACCTCGCGCGGCGTGCGCGTCCTGCTGGACGGCATGCCCGAGACCGAGCCTGATGGGCGCACCGCCTTCGACAACATCGATCTCGCGGTGGCCGAAGGGGTGGAAGTGATCCGCTCCAATGCCAGCGCGCTCTGGGGGAACGCCGCGGGTGGCGTGATCAACGTGTCCACGGCGCCGTCCATCGACCGTCCGTACTCGAGCGTCCAGTTCCAGAGCGGCAGCTATGGCCTGCAACGCTACATCGCCCAGACGGGCACCCCGCTGGGCGACCGCGGCGGCGTGGCCTATGTGTCGTTCGCCAACACCACCTTCGACGGCTGGCGCCGCAACTCCGACGCGCGGCGCGTGCTGCTCAACGCCGGCATCGCCGCGCCGGTGGGCGACAAGACCAACCTGCGTGTGAACCTGACGGGCTCGAACAATCTGTTCCATGTGCCGGGGCCGCTGAACGCCGCACAGGTGGCCGCCGATCCGCGGCAGGCGAACGCCACGTACGACAGCCGCGACGAGCGCCGGTACAACCGCCTCGCGCGTCTGGGCGCCAGCGTTGAGCACACCATCGATGCGCGCCAGTCGCTGTCCGCGCTGGTCTACATCAATCCGAAATATCTGCAGCGCTCCGAGCGTGGCACGTTCCGCGACTTCACGCGGTATCACGGCGGCGCGAACGTCGCGTACAACCGCCGCGACAGCGTCACGCCCACCGTGCGCAACCGACTTACCGCCGGCATCGACCAGGCCTATCAGGACGGGGCCATCCTGTTTTACTCGCTCAGCTCCACGGCCGGACGGGGCACGACGCTGCGCGACAACAAAAAGGAGGGCGCCTACAACAGCGGCATCTTCCTGGAAGACGAACTCACGCTGCACGACCGGCTCGCGGTCACGCTCGGCCTGCGCGGCGACGCCATCGCGTACTCCTACCAGAATTTCATCCTGCCGGTCACGAACGCGAGCCGGACCTTCGCGCAGGTCACACCGAAGCTGGGCGTGTCGTACCGCCTCTCGCCCACGCACACGGTGTACGCCAACATGGGCGGCGGCGTGGAAGCGCCGGCCGGCAATGAAACCGATCCGGCGAGCACGTTCGGGCAGGACACGGTGACCGCGCTCAACCCACTGCTCGAGCCCATCCGTTCGTTCACATACGAGATAGGCACCCGTCGCATTCTGACGGTGGGCGACGGCACGGGCTTCGTGTCGAGTCTCTCATACGACGCCGCCGCCTATCTCACCACCGTGCAGAACGAAGTGGTGCCGTACCGTGGTGGCCGGTTTTACTTCACGGCCGGGTCCGCGCAGCGGACCGGCGCCGAACTCGCCGTGACCGCGCTTGCGAAGGGTGGGCTACGCCTCGAGCACTCACTCACGCTCTCGCGCAACCGCTACACCGACTACGTCGTGGACTCGGTGCATTACGGCAAGCCGGGTGCCACGGCGGACTACAGCAACAATCGTATTGTCGGACTTCCCGACTGGTTCTACGGATCCACCCTTGGGTGGGCACCTCCCGAGGCACCGCGCGGACTCGCGGCGCAGGTCGGCATGCAGGGCACCGGCGGCTATTGGGCCGACGATGCCAACACGGTCCGCATTGCGGCCTCGCACGTGCTCAGCGCCAGCCTGCGTGCCGATCGCCTGCTGCAACTCGGTGATGCCACCGTGAAAGCGTTCGTGACCGTCGACAACCTGACCGACCGCCGCTGGATCGGCTCGGCATTTCTCAATCCCGACGTCGTGAACGGCACGCCGCTGGCCTTCGAGCCGGGGATGCCGAGGACGATCATGCTGTCGTTCTCGGTGTCGCGGGGGCGCTGAGGATTCGACGGATAGCTCGCGGGTCAGTAATCAGTGTGCTGAATGCAGGCGTCCGACTGGGGATAGTGCTCAGAATTCAGCAACAACAGTCCACAGTGCCGAGCGGGTATATCGACAGCTCCCCGCCGTCGCACGCGCTGTCAGGACATCCTCGGCACCGAGCACTGCTGTTGCTGAACTCCGACCGCTATGCCGAGGCAGACGCCGGAACTCCGAACACAGCGTACTGATCCGCCCATCCCGCCTTTACTGCTGCTTCCCCACGCACAGCGTCACCGTCGCCGACCCCACCGCGAACTGTAGAATCGACAGCACGTCGCCGGAGTCGATCACCCCGTTGCAATTGGCATCGGCGCGGGGCATCGGGTTGGGGGCACTGGCCGGCAGCACGCCCACGAGCGCCTGCTGCGCCAGCGCGGCATCGAAGGCGTTCACCTGCCCGTCCGCATTCACGTCGCCACGCAGCACACTCGCACCAGCCACGAGCGTGGTGGACCACAGCCCGCGGCCGTACGTGCTCGCGTACAGGTTGCCGGTCGCCGCCTGAAACACCAGATCGAGCACCCGTGCATTCGGGAATCCCTGACTGGCGACGCTCCACGTCGCCCCATTGTCCGGCGACTCGTAGATACCCACGTCGGCCCCGGCAAACATCCGCGACGTGCCGGGGATCATCACGATGGCGTTGAACGGAATATCGGGGAGTCCGGTCCCGATGTTCGTCCAGCTCTGCCCGAGATTGTCAGTGGCGTACACGTGCGGTGTTCCCGTCCCTGAGTACGTAATCACCGCACGCCCCGACTGCAGCGCGTCGGGGGCGATGTCGGTGACCGCGCGATTGGGGAGCGTGGTCCCTGACACCACCGCAAACGTCACGCCACCGTCGAGCGACAGCTGCACGTTGCCGTCACTCGTCCCCACCCAGACGAACCGCGGATCGACGGGCGACACCGCCATCGACGTGATCGT
>CANJOX010000449.1 GCA_947475795.1 Gemmatimonadota bacterium | reverse complement strand
ATTCCCGCTCAGCGGCGTTGAAATTCAGGAGCCCCGAGCGCGAGGCCGACGATCTGCGTGAGTCCGGTGAGCGACGGCAATGATCCGATCGACTGCGTGAGCGTGCCACCGCGTTCCGGTCGCACCGCTTCGCGACCCGCCGCCTGCTGCTGTTGCGCCGCCGGCGCCCGGGCGGCGCGTCGCGCACTGGCGCCCTGCCGTCGCGCGTTCGTCGACATATCACCGCTGGCCATGCCATTCATCATGGGCGCATCGTTGTCGGCGGTGAGCAGCGAATCATTGGCGCCACCATGTTGCTGCAGGAACGGGTTGGTGCCCGTCAGCAGCACCTGTCGCGTGTCCGACGACACCGCACCACCGAACAGCTCCTCGATCACGGCGTCCACCTGATCGTCACGCGACGACGTCGCGATCTGCGCGGTGAGTGGCCACGCCGACAGCCTGATCCCCGGCACGCGCCCGGATGCCGCGGCCAGTCCGAAGTTGATGCGATTGAGAATCGCGCCGGTGTTCATCCACGCGTCGCCGGTTTCCGGATAGCCGTTCGGCGCTTGATGGCCGAAGATCGGCTGGCCCAACCGGCTTACCAGCTGCGACGTGCGCGGCGTGGCATCGGGCGGCGCGTGCATCGCGCGCATCGTACTCGCGACCAGTTCGAACGGTGACTTCACCTTCGCGCGATAGCTGGCCGACGCGAAGAACTCGGGGCTGGTCACGATGGTGCGCACCACGTCGCGGATGTCGCCATTGGTGCGACGGAACGTGGCCGCCGCGCGCTCCACCAGCGCCGCCGGTGGGGTGTCGCTCACGAAACGACGTGCCAACTTGGTGGCGATGAACCTGGCCGTGCTCGGATGCGACGCCAGCAGATCGAGCACCGCCTCGCCTTCCTCGATCCCCTTGTTCGCCGCGAACGATTGGCCGAGGATCGTCTTGGCACTCGCGTCGTGCACCTCACCGCGAAACGCGAAGCCGCCACCCTGCGCGCCGCGCGCGATCGTCCATCCGGTGAGCGCGCGCGCCACCTCGATGACGTCCTGCTGCGTGTAGCCGCCGTCCACGCCCAGTGTGTGCAGCTCCATCAGTTCGCGCGCGTAGTTCTCGTTGAGGCCACGCCGACGTTGCGCGGCTTGTTGCAGCTGCGGATTCTGCGCGAGCCGCTGCTGCACGGCCGCGGCACGACGGGCGGCCTGCCGCGCATTCATCGGGCGCTGCGCGGCGCGCAACGTGGGACGGCCGCTGTCGGCGACGCTCTGCCAGTTGTCGAGGTAGTACAGCATCGCGGGGCTCTTGGCCACGGCGCCCAACAGCTCGCGGAACGTGCCGAGGGCGTGCGGACGGATCGTCTGCGCGTCGTACTCGGGGAGGAAATAGCGCGTGCGATCCTTGCCGGCGAACACATTGAAGTGATTCTCCCAGAAGTCGACCATGACCTCCTGCAACTGGCGCTCGCTCACCACCGCGCGCGCCACCCGGCTCGAGGCGAGTTCGCCCAGAAAGGCATACGACGGGCGCCCCTGCTGGCGCCGTCGTACCGTGTCCTCCATCGCCATGGTGGCGTCGCGGCGCTGCATCTGAGCCCGCACCACCGCAGCTGGCGGAAAGTCGGCCAGCAGCTGTTCACCGGTCCGGCCCAGGGTTGGGAAGCGCCCCAGCAGCTGCTCCACGGCCGCATCTGGAATGCGCTCTGGGTACAGCTGGCGGTCGATCCACGCGTCCACCCCCATGGCGCGCACGGCGTCCACGTCGCCGGGGCGGGCACCGAACGCGAGGCGGTTGAGCACGTGGTGGACCTGTTGGTCGGCCGTCTGCTCACGCGGGGCGGGCTGGGCCGCCACGCCGCGCGGGCTGGCCGCCGTGTGGAGCAGGAGCGCCACACCCACGGGCCAGAGGGCCGGACGGAGCATCGGGAACGGGCGGACGATCGACATGCGGGCACCCTCGGCAGAAGTCGTCCCGTGTGACGCACGGTGGGTGGCATCGTTAAGCACGCCACCCTGTATCTTTCTCGGAATATGGCCCACGGCACCGCGCCCCGTCGCTTCACCCAGCTGTTCGATGCGGCCCTTGCCGCCGGCACGCTCACCGCGATTGCCACCGGTGGCGCTCTGCTCGGCCTCGGCTGGCGCGAAGGGGAGGCCGGACGCGTGTTCCGTCTGGCCGGCCGCGGGTTGTTGGAGCGGTTCGGCGTGGCGTCCTCCGCGGCACCGCTCACCTCAGTCGCGCTTGGCTACCTCCATCACCTCGTGGTCGCCACGGCCTGGGGCGTCGCGCTGGCGCTGCTCGTGCTCCCCCTGCGCGGGGTCGCGCGCCTTCTCGCCGCCCTCGCCGCCGCGGCCGCCTACAGCCTCCTCGCCTTCCTCGTGCTCCCGTCGGCCCTGCGCATCGGGTACGGTGTGACGGCAACGGTACCCGGTGCGGTTTCCATCGGAGCGGCCGTCGGGGTTGCGTTGTTGGGTGGTGTCTGGGTCGCCATCGGCGAAGGGCACGACTGACCGTCGTCCGCCGTTCGTGTTGCTCCGCACGAGGTAGCCAGTCATTCCCGTGGACGGCGCACGGGGATCGACGCAGCTCCTTGTCTCGCTCGACCAATTTTTCAGGGAGGCATGCACATGGACGTCCTCGTTCGACTCGAGGCCCGTCCGGGCGATTCGCCGGTGTTAGCGCACGTGAACTCGATTCCCGTGCTCCCATTCGGTACCCGCTCGCGACGTGAAGTCGTGACACTGTACGGCGAAGCCAACGCGCAATCGCTCGCGCTGGCGATCGCCGCCACGGTCGAGAGTGAGAAACTGGAAGCACACACCGGCGTCGTCCGCCACCTGGGTGTCTGGCCCGGCCGCGGCGCGGTCGGTGATGCGGCGTGGCGTGATGACGCCACCGGCCGGCTGATCACGCTCGATCTCGATATCCCGCTGCGCACCCTCGAGGCCCGCGCCGTCGAGTTGCTCGGTGCCTGCGGCGCCACGCTGCGCCGCGTCGCGGCCGGCCTCGCGATGCCGGACTGGCCCGAAGGCACCGAACGGGCGCTCAGCTTTTCCGTGGCCACGGCGTCCACCTCCATGCTTGCGTCGGCGGTTGCATCGGCCGCGGCATCGGCTGGCAACGACACCGCAGCGGACGACGAGGCGGGCGCGGAATCCTGGCTCGACTCGCTCCGGCAGGCCGATGCCTACACCTATGAGACCGAGGGCGACTGACCACCTCTGCTTCGTCTGCGTATGACGACGGGCCGCGAACACCCTCACGGT
>CANJOX010000448.1 GCA_947475795.1 Gemmatimonadota bacterium | reverse complement strand
GCATCATCACGAGGCCATGCTGGTGCCCAGCGCCGTGACCGCCGTCGGTGACGCGATGCCCGGCTTCGGCATCGTCGCCGCCGTACTCGGCGTGATCATCACGATGGGCTCGATCGGTGGCGCCGCCTCTGAAATCGGCGAAAAGGTCGCCGCCGCGCTCGTCGGCACGTTCCTCGGCATTCTGCTCGCCTACGGGGTGTTCGGCCCCATCGCCAAGGCGATGGAAAACCGCATCGCCGCCGAGCACGATTACATGCTCTGCGTGCGCACGGCGCTGCTCTCGTTTGCGCGTGGTGATGCGCCGATGACCGCCGTCGAGTTCGCGCGCCGCAACGTCGAGCCGCACGAGCGCCCCAGCTTCACGGAGCTCGAAGAGCTCACCCGCAAGAAGGCCGCGTAACCGGCCATGGCACCGCGCGGCGGCAAGAAGATCGTCATCGTCAAGAAGAAGGTCGCCGGACACGGCGGCCATCACGGCGGCTCATGGAAGGTGGCCTACGCCGACTTCGTGACCGCCATGATGGCGTTCTTCATGGTGATGTGGATTCTGGGCATGGACGACAAGACGAAGCAGGCCATCGAGGGCTACTTCGCCAACCCCGTCGGCTACAAGAAGGGATACGGCGCCGGCTCGAGCCCGCTCTCCACCGGCACGGCCCCCACCAACGTGCAGAAGACGCCGCTGCGCATGATCGTGCGCAACACCGAGCAGCGCACGTTCGAACAGGTCAAGCAGGCCATTCTCGACAAGCTCGCGCAGAACGATTCGCTCAAGGCGCTCAACGCCCTGGTCGACGTGCAGATCACCAACGAGGGGCTGCGCATCGAGCTCGTGGAATCCGGGCGCGGGGACGTGTACTTCCCGCTCGGGAGCGCGCGCATGAAAGCGGCCACGATGCTCGCGCTGCAGCTGGTCGGCACCGAACTCGCCATCCTGCAGCACCCGGTGATTCTCGAAGGGCACACCGACGCCGCGAAATTCGGCGCTGACGGCGCGTACGGGAACTGGGAGCTCAGTGCCGACCGCGCCAACGCCGCCCGCCGCATCCTCGAAGGGGCGGGACTCCAAGAGGGCCGCATCGTAGAAGTCCGCGGCTACGCCGCCACGAAGCCCCGCGTGGTGGACGATCCCCTGTCCCCGGCCAACCGTCGCATCTCCATGCTGCTGCCGTTCAGCGTCCCGCCCGACGGCGCACCGGACGCGGCGACGATGGCGCAGTTCAAGACAGATTCGATGCGCGCGGACATCGCCAAGCGGGTGCCGCAGTAACGGAAGTTGGGAGCCGGAAGGACTCGCAACTCCAAACTCCCAACTTCTACTCAAAACTCACCACTCACGTGAGTCTCGAGTTTTGAGTCCAAGTTGGGAGTCCCAAGTACTCGCAACTCCCAACTTCCACTCACAACTCACCACTCACGTGAGTCCCGAGTCTCGAGTCCAAGTTCGGAGTCCTAAGTCTTTACCCCGCGCTCGCCATGCGCTCCCCGGCCCACTGCGCGGCGTCCGCGTACACGCTCGCCAGCTCGGCCCGCAGCGCGGTTGCCACGGCGTCATCGGCCTCCACGGTCTGCCACGCGGCCTGTTCGTAGGCGTTGGCCAGATGCAGCACCGGCGCGTGCGGACCGGTGCCGTGCAGCAGCGCTTCGCGTACCTCGTCACTTACGGGGAGCCGCTCCAGCACCTCCGCCATGGGCAACCCCAGCAGGGCGTCCATGCGCGACAGCAGCCCCACCAGAAAGCGCGCGTCGGGATCGCCGCTCCCGGTGTGCACCGTGACCTGCTCGCAGAAGCGCCCGCGCACCAGCGCCGCAATCACCGCTTCGTGCGCCACCGGACTCTGGGCTCCTACCGTGGCCACGAGCATGATCAGCATCCAGCGTGACAGCGCTTCGCGGCCGATCAGCCGGATCGCATACGGAATCGAATCCACCGACCGGCCGCCGAACGAGGCGGCGTTCACGATGCGCAGCAGCGACAGCGACAGCGAGGGATGACTGCGGAAGGCGTCCTCGAGCGCCGCTTCCGTCGCGTGCGGCTCGTTCAGCAGCGCCATGATGCTGAACATGGTGGCGTGCTGCACGTGCACCGCGCGGCCGCCGAGGGTTTCGGGACGGCTGAACACGTATCCCTGAAACAGCGCGCACCCCATCGCTTCGCACGCCTGCAGCATCTCCGCCGTTTCCACGCGCTCGGCCAGCACCGTCAGCCCCCGCGCCGAGAGCCGCGCCACGATCGGCGCAAGATCGGCCGCGCGACGGTCCAACACGTCCAGCTTCACGATACTCGCGAACGCGAGCAACGGCTCCAGCGAGGCGCGCCCGTCGTAGTCGTCCAGCGCGAGCCGATATCCGTCATCCACCGCACGGCGGCAGGCATCCACCACCGCCGGATCACCGTCCACCGTTTCGAGAATCTCCAGCACCACTGCGGCAGGATCGAAAATCTTGTACAGCTCGCCCAGCAGGTGCTCACGGGTGATGTTCACGAACGCCGTGGTGCCCGTCGTGAGGCGGTCGAGACCGATCGACAGCAGCGCGTGCAGCGCCGTATCCCCGCACATCGTCGAGGTGGTTGGGCCCGTGGCCTGCGTGGCCTCACGGTCCGCCCGGTACAGCAGTTCGTACGCGATCCGTTCCCGCTTCCTATCGAAGATCGGTTGGCGGGCGATGAACACGTGCCGCGCCGTGGACGGCAGCGCCGCGGCCACTTCGGGGTACGTCATCGGAATCGGGTCGGCTGCGGCATGTCCTCTTGGACTGTTGTCGGCACACTGGGGCAACTTGTCACCGCAGGTACACGTTAATGAACAAACCTTCATAAGACGCCGCGATTTGTCCAGACGGATGCTTCACCGCGGTCTCCGGGGTACCGTTCCCAGAGCGGTTGGCGGAGCGACCCGCCCCGTCATCGGCACCGCTCCGCCCGTCTTCCCGTGATGCCCGCTCAGTGATCGACGTTCTCGACTACACCAAGCTCTACGGCGATACCGTCGCCGTGCAGTCGCTCTCCTTCCGCGTGGCCCCGGGCGACGTGCTCGGTCTGGTCGGCCCCAATGGCGCCGGCAAGACCACCACGCTGCGCGCGCTCGCCGGCATTCTGCAGCCCACGTCGGGGAGCATTCGCATCGCCGGCATCGACCTGCAGCAGGATCCGGTGGCCGCCAAGGCGCGGCTCGCCTTCATCCCCGACGAACCGCAGCTCTTCGATTACCTCACGGTCACCGAGCATCTGCAGTTTTCGGCGCGGCTCT
>CANJOX010000447.1 GCA_947475795.1 Gemmatimonadota bacterium | reverse complement strand
GGACACACGCCAACCGATGCCGCCGGCCGGGAAGAAGCCCCAGCGGTTCTCGGCGCCGAAGCGCGACGAGCCGTCGCGACGGCCGGTGAACGAGAAGAGGTAACGATCCTTGTACGTGTAGTTGGCGCGGGCGAGATACGAGGCCAGCGTCCACTTGGTGCGGCCAGAGCTCACCGTCGGACCGCCCGCCTGCGCGCCTGCACCGATGTTCTCGAAGCCGGTGATGTCGCTGACGTAGTTGCTGTTGCGCATGTCGGTCTTCACCGAATTCAGCTGCTGCCGCGTATAGCCTGCGACCGCCTGCAGCACGTGCTGGCTGCCGAAGCTGGTATTCCAGCTCAGCGTGTTTTCGTTCAGGAAGCTCGTGTTGTCGGTCCGTCCACGGAGCGCGCGGCCGTTCTGTCCGAAGCCCTGCAGCGTGGTGCGTGGGTAATAGGTATCGCGGCCGCGGAACGAGAGATCAGTACCGACCGAGCTGCGGAAGGTGAGACTCTTCAACAGCTTGTACTCGCCAGCCAGGTTTCCCAGGATGCGCGTGTCGAACAGCTTGTCCTGTACGGCGATTGCCGACGCGAGCGGATTCGGCACGTTGCCCGGCGCGAGTCCGAGCGCCTGAAGCACCTGAGGGAAGTCGGCATTCAGCAGCGTGAACGAACCGTCGGCGCGATACGGCGTCAGGATTGACGGATACTGCAACGCGGCGCCAACTGCACCGGCGCCGGCATTCAGTGAGCCGTCGGTCGGCACCTGCGTGCTGTTCACGCGGCTCAGCAACACGTTCGTCGCGATGCGCAGCTTGTCGCCGACCATCTGATCGACGTTGCCGCGCAGTGACAGACGGCGGAAGTCGGAGTTGTCGACGACACCGGCCTGCTGGTATGTGCCGGCGGAGACGGCATAGCGCGTCGCGTTGCGGGCGTTGGTACCGCCCGACACGCTGGCCTGCAGATTCTGCACGTTGGCCGTGCGGAAGATCAAATCCTGCCAGTCGGTGCCCGCGCCGAACTGCGACGGATTGGCGTACGGTTGCGCGAGGTTCTGCGTGGCCGCCCACGTATTGGCGAACTGTGCGAACTCGGTGCCGTTGAGCAAATCGTAGCGCTTGGCGACCGTCTGTTGGCCCTGATACACGTCGATCGCGAGTTTCGGCTTCGCGCCGTCGCCGCGCTTGGTGGTAATCAGCACCACACCGTTGGCGCCGCGCGATCCGTAGATGGCAGTCGCCGAGGCATCCTTCAGGATCTCGATGGACGCGATGTCGTTGGGGTTGATCGCCGCGAGGGGATTGGACGGCGCCGTGTTGGCGCGACCGCCGTCGCCGGGGCTCGCTGCCGCGGCGTCGTTCTCCACCGGGAAGCCGTCGATGACATACAGCGGCTCATTGTTGCCGTTTACCGACGAGCCGCCGCGGATGCGAATGGACATGCCGCCACCGGGCGCCGAGGAGGCCTGCGTGACCTGCACGCCGGGCGCGGTGCCCTGCAGCGTCTGCTCGATCGAGGTGACGGGGGTGCGCTCCACATTGGGTTGCACGGAAGTCACGGAGCCGGTGAGGTCGGAGCGCTTCTGCGTCCCGTAGCCGACGACGACCATCTGATCGAGCACGACGCTGACGGCGCGCAGCGAGAAGTTCGCCGTCACCGTCTGCCCGGCCGACACGTTCACAGTGTCGACGCCGGCCGAATAGCCAATAAGCTGGGCCCGGACGACATAGCGACCAGGTGCCAGATTGCTGATGGTGTAGCGGCCATCGGTTCCGGTGCGAGCGCCGAGCGCAGTACCGACGATGCCCACGCCGGCGTTCGAGAGCGGGACGGCGGTGCCGTCGCTGACGATCAGGCCGGTGATGCGCCCGGTGGCCGGCTGAGCGGCAACGGGGCGCACCGAGAGTACGAACGCGGCGATGAGCGCCGAGCCGAGCCTCCAGTTCCAACGCATGAAGCGAGTCCTCGTGGGAGGGGCAGTGCGCTGGTGGCCGGTCAGGCGGGACCTCATGAATCGACCGTCAGCGCGGACGAGTCAGCCGGGTAGGGGGGCTGACGCCGATGTTTTGTTCACTGGGCGAACAATAGGAACGCTGGTCGCTTGGCAACCAATCACGCCGCTCCCAGGCCTCCAGATCTCTGCTCGATCGCGGTTGCTTGCCGTGCCCCACGCTCAGATCGTCTGAATTCCCGCTTTTGTTCGTTGTACGAACTATCTAAGTGACTCAGTAAATGGCGAGCCACACCTGCGCAACATGGGAACGTGACCGCATTTTGTCCATACCCCGAGCAAAATCCGCGGCTTCGGTCGGACGGCGGTCGGACGTATCTCGAGTCCCCCTTCCCCCATTACCTTGCCCCCCATGAGGGTCAGCCGACACATCGCCGCGATCGCACTCTTCGGAGTGCAGCTGCTGCAGGGAGTGCTCCCCGCAGCCGGTGCGGTATGTGAGCGGCAGATGGCCGCGATTCCAACGCCCGCCCTCGTGAGCGACGTGCCGCCCACCGCGGTCACCGGCTCGCATCACCACCACGATGCCACCGCCCCGGCTCCCGCCCCCTCCGAGCATCCACATTGGCCCGCGGCCTGTCCCATGGCCATGGCCTGCACCGCGGTTGGCGTCGTGAGCTCGGCCGTCGTGGTTTCGAGCATCGACGTCGCCATCGACGTGCACCGCCCGATGCACGTGGCCGGTTCGCCGGTGTCGCTCGACATCGCCCCCGAGCCCCCGCCGCCGCGAGGCTGAGCGCCCCGCTCTCCGGTCCCCGCCGGATCGAGCCGCTTCACCGACGTCTGCCTGTCGTCGTCACTTCGTCGCTGCCGATGCCGGTCCGTGCCTGTCCATGACGCGAGGGCATCCGCTCCACGTTGCGCGCCCGTGTGGTGCTGCGCACGCTCCCGGTTCTGCTCATGATTTCGTTTTTGATTCCCCCGCGCCTCGGCGTTTCGGGGCTGTTTTCCGCTGTCACCCTACTCGCGGTGCCCTTGGCACCCTTGCCGGCCCAAACCGACTACTACAACACGGACGCCGGACGCCCCGTCCGCGTCGAAGACGCCTACGCCATCGAGCGGCGCGCCGTCGAGCTCCAGATGGCCCCGTTTCGCCTCGAACGCTCCCGTGGCGGCAGCTACCGCTGGGGCATCGAACCGGAGATCGCCGTCGGCCTGCTGCCGCGCACGCAAGTCGAGGTCGGCTTTCCGCTCGCCCACGTCGAGGGCGTTGCCGGACGGCGTCAGACCGCACTGGCCGGTATCGAAGCCTCCGTGCT
>CANJOX010000446.1 GCA_947475795.1 Gemmatimonadota bacterium | reverse complement strand
GACCTGTGGGTGCGCGACGGCATCGCCTATTCGGCGCAGGGCGGCGTGGGCGCGGTGATGGTGGACGTCGGCAACGGCAAGTACGGCGGCACGATCGAGAAGCCGAAGCTGATCAACGTGTTCCCGATCAACTCGGGCCATGAGATCTATCCGTACTTCCAGCAGTCCACGGGCCGCATGTATCTCTTCCTCGGCGACGAGGAGATGAACCGCGCCGGCCGCGTGTGGGAAGGCACGAACTATCGCTCTACGCTCGGCAGCGCCGGCGGAATCGCGCAGACGTCGGGCGGCTATGTGCACATCGTGGATGCCACCGATCCGATGCATCCGCGCAAGGTGGGCCGCTATCACCTCGAAGATTACGGCGCGCACGATATCATCGTGGAAGACGACATCCTGTACCAGGCGTACTACGACGGCGGCGTGCGCGTGGTGGACGTGAGCGGTGAGTTGATGGGCAATCTCGCCGACCAGAAGCGCGAGATCGCCGTGTTCAAGCCGTACGATCCGAAGGCGTTCACGGCCAACGCGCCGTTCGTGATGAACGCGATGCCGTGGAAGGGTCAGGTGCTGTTCACCGACTTCAACTCCGGGCTGTGGTCGGCCAAGCTGGAGCCCAAGGCGAAGGCGATCACGCCGTAACGGGTGGACCTGATGCACAAGGACCCGGCGCCGCAGGTTCGGCGCCGGGTCCTTGTTGCGTGCCGCACGCCGCGCGGTCGCGACGTCACATGCTCGGCTGGTACCGCCCCCACACCTTTTCGAGCGTATCGGAAATCTCGCCCACGGAGGCGCGCACGCGCACGGCATCGATGATGCGCGGCATGAGCGGGGTGCGTGCGCCGACGTGCGCCGGCAGGTATTCCGGGGCAATGGTGGCAATTGCCTGCAGCGCGGCCTGTACCGCGGCGTTGTCGCGCGATGCTTTCACGTGCGTGAGGCCCGCCACCTGTCCGACTTCAAGCGCACTGAAATCGGGTGACGGAATGATTGGTGGATCCTGACCATCTCCGAAGCGGTTGACCCCCACCACCACCGTTTCGCCGGCTTCGACACGCAGCTGATACTCGTAGGCGCTCCGTCCGATTTCCTCCTGGAAGAATCCGGCGCGAATGGCGGCCGCCGCGCCGCCGAGGGCGTCGACCTTCTCGAGCAACGCGAGCGCGCGCGCTTCGATCGCATCGGTGAGCTGCTCGACATACCAGCTGCCGGCGAGTGGGTCGGCGGTCTGCGCAACGCCCGACTCGTAGCCCACGATCTGCTGCGTGCGTAGCGCCAGCGTGGCCGCTTCAGCGGTGGGTAAGGCCAGCGCTTCGTCGTAGCCGTTGGTGTGCAGCGATTGGGTGCCACCGAGGGTGGCGGCCAGCGCCTGCACCGTCACGCGCACCACGTTGTTGAGCGGCTGCTGCGCGGTGAGCGTGACACCGCCGGTCTGCGTGTGAAAGCGCAGCTTGCAGCTGGCGTCGTTGGCGCCGAACCGGTCGCGCATGAGGCGCGCCCACAAGCGGCGCGCGGCGCGGAACTTGGCGACTTCCTCGAAGAGATCGCTGTGCGCGGCGAAGAAGAACGACAGGCGCGGCGCAAAGGCATCCACGGCGAGCCCGGTGTCGACGGCTTGCTGTACGTAGGCAATCGCATCGGCGAAGGTGAACGCTACTTCCTGCACCGCCGTGGCGCCGGCTTCGCGAATGTGGTAACCCGAGATGGAGATCGGATTCCACTGCGGTACCTCAGCCGCGCAGAAGCGGAACATCTCCGCCGTGAGCGCGAGCGACGGATCGGGCGGGTAGATGTACGTGCCGCGCGCGATGTACTCTTTGAGAATGTCGTTCTGCACGGTGCCCGAGAGCGCCGAGCGCGCGATGCCGCGTTCTTCCGCGACCACGATGTACATCGCGAGCAACGTGGAGGCCGTCGAGTTGATCGTCATCGACGACGACACCTTGTCGAGCGGAATGCCGTCGAGCAGCACGTGCATGTCGTCGACGGTATCGATTGCCACGCCCACGCGCCCCACTTCGCCGCTGGCGCGGGGCGAGTCGGAATCGATGCCCATCTGCGTGGGGAGATCGAAGGCGACCGACAATCCGGTCTGCCCCGCTTCCAACAGCAGACGGAATCGTTCGTTGGTGGAGCGCGCCGTGCCGAAGCCGGCGTACTGCCGCATCGTCCACAGACGGCCACGATACATCGTGGGCTGTACGCCGCGGGTGAACGGGAACTGACCGGGATCGGCCAGATCACGCGCGTAATCCACGTGGACGTCGTCCGGACGGACGACGCCAGGGATGGGAATACCGGAGGGGGAGAGTCTCTCGCTCATGCCCCCAATCTAGCGATCAGGACGCGTCTGTCGGAGTCGGCGTCGCCGTTCGCGTGCTACGACGCTCGGGCATGCCCGCGGGGACGTACGGCGGCAACGGGAACTCCGCGACGGTTTCAACCTCGGCCTTGCTGCCGAGATAGAGCGGCGTGCGCTCGTGCAGTTCCGTGGGCTGCATGTCGAGCACGCGGCCGTATCCGTTGGTGGCCAGCCCGCCCGCCTGTTCAGCGATGAACGCCAGCGGATTCGCCTCGTACAGCAAGCGCAGCTTGCCCTTGGGCGCCTTGGCGTTAGCCGGATAACAGAACACGCCGCCGCCCAGCAAGTTGCGATGGAAGTCGGCGACGAGCGAGCCCACGTAGCGCACGTTGAGCGGCTCGCGCTGGCCGTCGAGGCCGCGATAACGGCGCATGAGGGCGCGCGTGGGCTCCGGCCAGTCCTGCTCGTACGCGTCGTTCACGGAGAGATACCGCGCGCGCTGCGGGATCCGGATGTTTGGGTGCGACAGCAAGAACTCGCCGATGGACGGGTCGAGCGTGAAGCCGTGCGCGCCCTGCCCCGTGGTGTACACCAGCATCGTGCTCGACCCATAGATGACGTAGCCGGCCGCCACCTGACGGCGTCCCGGCTGCAGCATGTCTTCCATTTCGCCGCGCGCGCCGCGGGTGATCTTCTTGTAGACCGAGAAGATGGTCCCGACGGGCACGTTCACGTCGATGTTGGACGACCCGTCGAGCGGGTCGAACAACAGCACGTACTTGCCGGAGCGGAAGCCCTCGGGGATATGGATGATGTCCGGTTCCTCCTCGGACGCCATCGCGCACAGCCGGCCACCGTGATCGAACGCCTTGACGATGATCTCGTTGGAAATCACGTCGAGCTTCTGCTGCACCTCGCCCTGCACGTTCACGTCGCTGGTGGCGCCAAGAATGTC
>CANJOX010000445.1 GCA_947475795.1 Gemmatimonadota bacterium | reverse complement strand
GGAATCGGGCAATCACGACAACCGCAACTACGAAGACGATTGGGGCGAGCGCTATCACGGCCTGCTCACCACGACCGGTGTGGTCGATAACTACGACAAGGAAGCCAACCAGACGCTGGCGAAAAACCTGAAGGGCAAGCTGATGCTGGCGCACGGCACCATGGACGACAACGTGCCGCCCGACAACACCTGGCTGGTGGTCGACGCCTTGATCAAGGCGGGCAAGGATTTCGATCTGGTCATGATCCCGAATGCTGCGCACGGCTACGGCGCGGCCTCGAACTACATGATGCGCCGGCGGTGGGATTATTTCGTGCAGCATCTGCTGGGCGCGACGCCGCCCAAGGAATACCAGATCGGCCCGAAAAGCTGAGAGCAGCCCCCCCCGCTAGGTTTCGCACATGGATCGTCTCTTCATCATCATCGGCGCGGTTTCCGGAGGGATCGGCGTGGCCGCCGGTGCCTTCGGCGCCCACGCGCTCCGCGCCCGTCTCGAGCCCCGCTTGCTCGAAGTGTTCGAGACGGGCGCCAGGTATCAGATGTACCACGCCATCGCGATGCTGGCTGCCGCCTGGATCGTGACGCGCTTTCCGGGATCGCTGGCCAACGCCAGCGGCTGGCTCTTTCTGGCGGGTACGCTGCTGTTCTCCGGCTCGCTGTACGCGATGGCATTCACCGGGATTCGTGCCCTCGGCGCGATCACGCCGCTCGGCGGCGTGTGCTTCATCGCGGGATGGGGCTGTCTCGCCCTCGCCGCGATGCGCCGCTGATATGCATGGAATGCGTCGATGATGATACGATGATGCGGCAATGATGCTGCTGACTAACCCCTCCGTTCCTCAGCTGGCCGTCATCGCGGCCATCTCCGCGTTGGGCGGCGCTGTCAACTCGATCGCGGGCGGCGGTACGCTGCTCACGTTCCCGGCGTTGTTGGCGCTGGGTGTGCCACCGGTCTCCGCCAACGCCACGAGCACCATGGCGCTGTGGCCCGGATCGATGGCCAGCATGTGGGGCTACCGACGACAACTGGCCGGTGCCGAACGCTGGGCGGTGCGACTCGCCGTCCCGAGCATTCTCGGCGGCGGCATCGGTGCCGCGTTACTGCTGGCCACCACCGATGAACAGTTTCGTGCGCTCGTGCCGTGGCTGGTGTTTGGCGCGACCCTGCTGTTCGCGGTGCAAGGCCCCGTCATGACGCACCTACGCCAACGCGCGAGTGCGTCACCGACGGGGGTGATCGCACGTCCCCTCAATCCGACCACCGTCATGCTGATCGGGCAATTCGTGGTCGGCGTCTACGGCGGCTACTTCGGTGCCGGCGCGGGGATTGTAATGCTGGCGGTGTTCGGCCTCATGGGGCTCACGAACATTCACCAGATGAACGGTCTGAAAAACTTCAACGGCATCTGTTTCAACGGCATCGCCGCGATCACCTTCGCCGTCATGGGGCAGGTCAACTGGCCCATTGGTGTCGTGATGGCGGTGGGGTCGAGCGCCGGCGGCTACCTCATGTCAGGGCTCGCCCAGAAAGTGCCGCAGGCGTGGGTACGCAACGCCGTCACGGCAATTGGATTCGCCAGCGCCATCTGGCTCTTCGTGTCGAACCGCTGAGACCGCGCCGGATGCACCGTCTCTACCCGTCGCGTGGGTGACGACACCAGCGACGACGGATGGTCATGGGCGGACCAAGGGCAAACGTGTGGGACGATACACCGTAACCTGCGACCCCTCGGCCACGAACATCGAACGCGGCGGCACCGACAGCGGTGCGTGAAACGCCGCCCCATACAGCCCGAGCACATCCGCCTCGAACGACGGCGCCGCTCCCGGCCACACGCGCCACGAGGGATGCGCGACCTGATACTCCACCGTACGGCCGTCCCGCTGCCGTGTGTAGCCCCAATAGTGCTCGGCGATGAACTCCGGCTCCGAGCCGGGCACCAATGGCTGAGGTTCGCCGACCGCCGTCACGCTCACCTGTTGATGCTGCGCGTTGCCGAACCAGCCGTACATCAGGCGTCCGGGCGACGGCATGAGCCTGGGCGGCACGCGGCTGTGCATCGGCAACGCCGAGTACGGCTCGTTGTAGAACAGCCGCGCCGTGCAGGCGATCGCCGCCCGGGGCACGAGTTCACGCACGAACACCACGCCGCGACGGGCCGACCCATCGGGCATTGGGCGCCTCACGTAGAAGCGCAGATTCACTTCGTCGAAATCGCGGTGAAACGGGACGGGCACACTAAGCACACGCGTGTTCAAAAAGCGAAAGCCCACGATGCTCGCCAGGGCGCGCCCCTCGAACAGATCGAGCACCGTGTGCTGCGGCACGAGTGGTTCAAGCACGGCCGGTGGGATCTCGTAGTTCAGCATCACGAGATACCGCCATTCGGCGGTCAGAAATGGCCGGCGGGCGACTTGATCAGGTGTGGTCACACCAGATCAACCCGCCCGCCGTTGCTGCGTTCCCACCCACGTACGGCCGAGCGAACTACATCGCGGTCTTCACCGTGTTGCCAAGGGTGAAGCGCGCCAGCCATTCGTACTCGCGCTTCATGCGGTCCATCTGGTGATAGTACTCGGTAAAGCCGTGGCCTTCGCGCGGATAGAACACCAGCTCCGTGGTCTTGCCGCGATCCTTGAGCGCGCGATAGAACTCCATCGGCTGGCCGATCGGCACGCGCTCGTCGTTGCCGCCGTGCAGAATCAGGAGCGGCGTGGTGACCTTATCGCTGTAGCTGATGCCCGAGCGCTCGAGGTACTTCCGGATGTTCGCGTTCACGATGGAACCGTCGTACTGCGGATCGCCGAAGAACGTGTTGATGTAGCCCGGAATGTCCGTGGTGCCGGCCATCGACAGCAGCGACGGCAGGCCGGCGCCCATCATCGCGGCCTTGAAGCGTCCCGTCTGCGACACCACCCACGACGTCATGTAGCCGCCGTAGCTCCAGCCCTCGAACGCCATGCGCGTGGAGTCGGCGATGCCGCGCTTGATGAGATCATCCACACCGGTCATGATGTCGCGATAGTCACCACCGCCCCAGTCACCGGTGTTGGCGTGCATCCACCATTCTCCGTAGCCGGTGGAGCCACGTGGATTGGGATACAGCACCGCCCAGCCGCGCGCGGCATACGTCTGCCCGGGGCTCGTGCCGGCCTTGAAGCCGTTGGTGTGCGCGCCAGTCGGTCCACCGTGCGCCGAGACCACGAGCGGCACCTTCATGCCTTCACGGTATCCCACCGGTAACAGCAGCACGCCT
>CANJOX010000444.1 GCA_947475795.1 Gemmatimonadota bacterium | reverse complement strand
TCGAGCCGTTCGAGAATAGCCAGCCGCGCCACCTGTACATCGGCGCGCTCCTCCAACTCCACCGTCAGCGTCGCGAAGTCGTCGTACGAACTGCTGGACACGCGCCGCACACCGCGCACGCCTTGAATCGCCGCTTCCACCGGACTGGTGAGATACGTCTCGATCACCTCCGGCGAGGCCCCCGGCCAGACCGCACTCACCATGAGCCGCGGCAATTCCACCGTGGTGCGTGTGGCGAGTGGCAGCCGCGTGAACGCCATGGCCCCGCCCAGCAACAGCGCCACGCACAGCGCCCACACCACCGCCGGACGGTGCGTCGCGAAGCGAATCACGCGGCGGCCCGCGGGGGCTGCCGCTCCATACCGCGCGTCATCCGCCGTTCTGTGCGCCGCTCCAGCACCGCATACGCGGTGGGCAACAGGAAAAACGTGACCAGCAAGGCGCTGATGCTGCCGCCGATGATGCCCGCCGCCAGCGGCTGATACAACGCGCCGCCGCTCCCCCAGCCGAACACCAGCGGCAACACACCTGTCACCGTGGTGATCGACGTCATGGCAATGGCCCGCAGTCGCTGCGCACCGCCACGAACGATCGCGTCGTCGATACCGTGCCCCTCTTCGCGGAATTTGCGAATGGCATCGAGCTTCACCACCGCTTCGTTGTCGGCCATCCCGATCATCACCACAATGCCGATCAAACTCACCGCATTGAGCGACTGCCCTGTGAGCCACAAAAAGATCACGGCACCGGCGCCGGCCAGCGGCACCGTGAGCATGACCACCAGCGGAATCGTGAAGCTGGCAAACTCGCCGGCCAGCACCAGAAACATGAGCAGCGCCGCCAGCACAGCCACCAGCGTGAGTTCGTTGCTGGTGCGCGCACGCTCGGCGTCGGCGCCACCGACCTGCCACGACACGCCCGCCGGCAGCGTGAGCGCGGCCATGCGCGATTGCACATCGGTGGTGGCTTTGGCCGTACCACCGCTTTCCACCAACCCTTCGATGATCGTCACCGGGCGCTGCCCCACGCGCACCACTTCCAACGGCGCCCGTGTTTCGCGCACCTGCACCAGCTGCGCCAACGGCACCCCGCGCAACGGCGTTTTGAGGGCGGTCTCGAGCTCTTCGTTGCGTAGTCCGGCGTAGCGCACCATGATCGGCGTTCGACGATCGGTTTCGCGCAGTTCACTCGCACTGACCCCGCCCAGCGCGCCGGCCAGTGCACTCGCCACCTGCTGCGGCACGATGTTGCGCTCAGCCATGCGGGCGCGCTCCAGCGACACTTCCACAATGGGCTGCGTCGCGGCAAAGGCATCACGCACGTCAGTGAGCGATGGAACCGTTTGCATGGCGGCGCGCACCGTGTCGGCCCACCGTTGCGATTCCACCAGCGTGGGGGCTGACAGCTCCACGCGCACCAAACGGCCTTCACGTCCGATCAGCGAGCCGAACTCCGATTGTCCGGCCAGATCGATGGCCAAGGCGCCCTGGGCCAGGTCGGGCAATTTCGCGCGCAGTTGCTGCGCGAACAGCGCGGCGTCGGCGTTGGCCGGGACGGGCACGATGAGCTGCGCGGTCGCACTCGACCCGGGATCGGCCCCGGCCAGGATCTCCTCATCCGTGGCCTTGCCCACGCGCGCGTAGATACCCGTGGCGCCGAGCGCCCGCGCGGCGCGTTCCACCCGCGCCACCTGCGCGGCCGTCGCCTCAATGCTCGTGCCCTCGGGTAGCTGGACCGCCGCCACCAGCACGCCTTCATCCACCCGCGGCAAAATCTCCTTGGGCAACACGCTGATGAGCACCACCGTGACCGCCAGCAGCACACCCGCCAGGCCGAACACCGATCGCGGATGCGCCAGCGACCAGCGCATCCCGCGCTCGTACCACTCGGCGAGCGCACGTCCCCACGCATCGAGCGTGCGCGCCATTGCCGACGGCTCCTTGGCCACCACCACGGGCGCCGACGCCGACATCGCCAACTTGCGCCGCCCCACGATCATCACCGGCATGAGGGTGAGCGCCAACACCAGCGACGCCGCCACGGTGGTGACCACGCTCAAGCTCAAGTCACGAAACAACGCCGCCGCGAGGCCGCGCACGAAGATGATGGGACCGAACACCAGCACCGTGGTGAGCGTGCCGGCAAACAGCGGCGCCGCGACTTCGTCGGTGCCCGAGACCGCCGCCTCCAGCAACGACATCCCTTCCTCGCGCCGCCGCCCCACCGACTCGGCCACGACGATCGCCGTGTCCACCAACAGGCCGGTGCCCAGCGCGAGACCACCAAGCGAGAGCACGTTGATGGACACATCGAGCGCCTGCAGTGCCACCAACGCCATCAGCACCGACAACGGCACCGTGACCCCGATCGCCAACGACAGCCGCCAGTCGCGCAGAAACACGAAGATCACGAGCAGCGACAGCAGACCGCCGGCCACGATCTCCTGCCCCAGATTCGACAGCGCGTCGACCACGAAGTCGGCCTGCGCCGCCACCACGGTCATCGCCACGCCCGGAAACTCCGACTCCAGCTGGCCCATGGCGTCCGTCAGACGACGCGTGACCGCCACCGTGTTCGAGCCGGCATCCTTGTACACCACCAGACCGATCGCCGACGTGCCATCGAGACGCGTGAGCGTGAGCGGATCGGCCAACCCCAACGACACCGTGCCCACGTCGCGTAGCGTAAGCCCCGCCCCCACGCGCCCGACCGGAGTGCCGAGGATCTCGGCCGGCGTGCGAAACTCCGTGAGCGCCCGCACCGAGAACCGAAACTGCCCTTTGCGAATCGTCCCACCAGCGCCCGTGGCGTTCTCGGCGCGGATCGCCGCCGCCACATCCTCCGGCGTGAGGTCGAGCGCCCGCAACTTCGCCGGATCGAGCTCCACGCGAATTTCGTCGTCGGGGGCACCCGCCACCGCTACACTCGACACGCCCTCGATCTGCTCGAGCCGTCGCGCGTGGACCTCCGTGGCGATGCGCGCCAGACTTCTGAGATCACCACCGCCCGGCGCCCGCGCATCGTTCGCCGACGGCGCTTGCCGAATGGCCAGTACCGCAATGGGCCGCTCGCCCGGATCACTGGTGAGCAGCGTGGGGCGATCAGCCCGCTCAGGCAACTGACTCCGCGCCGCATCGAGCCGTTCGCGCACCGACAGCACGGTGGCGCGCATGTCGGTGCCCCACTCGAAGCGCGCGGTGGTGGTCACTTCATTGTTGCGACTCACACTGCGCAGCTCGGTGAGCCCCGGCGTGGCCCCGATCGCTTCTTCGATCGGC
>CANJOX010000443.1 GCA_947475795.1 Gemmatimonadota bacterium | reverse complement strand
CTCGCACTTCGATGCGCAGGACTACATGGAAACCGGCACGCCCGACCGTAAAGGCACCACCGACGGCTGGCTCAACCGGTATCTCGCGGTGGAGGGCACCTGTGAGGCGCGGGCGTGTGCGCCGGGTGCCACCGCACCGACGCCGTTCCGTGCCGTCGCGATGACGGCGCAGACGCCGCGCATTCTGGAAGGCGCGAGCCCGGTGGTGGCGATGAATTCCATCGACGAATTCTCGATCCGCACCAACGGCGGTGAAGCGCAGCGTCGCATCGAGGCGTTGTATCGCACGGGCTCGTCGGATCTGGTGCACGGCAGCGGCAGCGACATGTTCGAGGCGCTCAAGGTGCTGCGGGCCGCCAATCCGCAGCAGTACCGGCCGGCCGCCGGCGTGGAGTATCCGCGTTCGCAGTTCGGTCAGCGACTGTTGCAGATCGCGCAGTTGATCAAGTCGGGCGTGGGGCTCGAAGTGGCCTTCGCCGACGTGGGCGGCTGGGACACGCACGTGAATCAGGGCGGCGCGCAAGGCCAGCTGGCCACGCGCCTCGGCGACTTCTCGCAGAGCATCGCCGCCTTGGTGGCCGACCTCGGCGACCGCATGAGCGACGTGGTGATTCTCACCTGCTCGGAGTTCGGTCGCACGGTGCGACAGAACGGTACCGGCGGCACCGATCACGGCCACGCCGGCGCGATGTTCGTGATCGGCGGATCGCTGCGATCGGCGCAGACGGTGCACGGCCGCTGGCCGGGGTTGGCGCCGGAACAGCTCTACGAAGGGCGCGATCTCGCGCTCACCACCGACTTCCGGGCGGTGTTCAGCGAAATCGCGTCCAAGCATCTCGGCGCGGCGCAGCTGCCGAAGATCTTCCCTGGCTACGGCGGCTTCGAGCGGGAGTGGCTGGGGCTGCTCTAGCGGGTGACTGGTACAGTGCCTGATCACGCGCCGCGCACACGGCCTGCGGCGGGAGCGTGCGCCACATCACCAGCGGCGGGTGGGTGGGCGTCGCGCCATGCGGCGGCGGATTGTTAGGTTGCAGGTCCGCCGATTCCGCTGGCACTATCGCACGTCAGGACCGTCTCATCCGCATCCGTCCCGCCCACACCGCACCACGCGCGTCAATGCTCAGGCAGGTCATTGTCACGGCCATGCTGGCCGTCCCATCGCTGCTCCCCGCGCAGGCACGTCCGCGGTCCGTCGTGTCGGGCGCGGTGTCGAGCGGCACGGCGCCCTCCGCCGCCGCCCGCGTGCCCAATGAACTGGGTCGCTTTCCGATCGTGGAATGGCATCAGGTGGTGGCCGCCGACGGCACCTACAAAGTGTCGCGCGAGCGCTTCCGCGCCGAACTGCGCGAGTTACACGCGCGCGGCTATGTGCCGGTGAACCTGTCGGAGCTGCTCGACAAAACGATGAACGTACCGGCCGGCAAGACGCCGGTGCTGTTCACGTTCGACGATGCCTCGCCGAGTCAGTTCCGCTACATCGAACGCAACGGGACGCTGGTGGTCGATCCCACGAGCGCCGTCGGCATGCTGCTCGACTTCATCAAGGTGCACCCCGACTGGAAACCCAAGGGCCTCTTTTGCGCCCTGCCGGCGGCCGAGGCAGGGCACGCGTTCTTCGGCGACAAGGGGATCGACGGCCAGAAAACCGAGTGGCGGTTTCCGAAGCTCCGCTTTCTCGTGCAGCAGGGCTTCGAGCTGTGCAACCACACCTTGTGGCACGCGAAGCTCAGCAAATATTCCGACGCCGTGGTGCAGGAGCAGCTCGCACGCGCCGCCATGGCGATTGACTCCGCCGTGCCCGGCTACACGGTGCGCGGGTTGGCGCTGCCCTACGGGTTGTGGCCGAAGAACCGTGCGCTCGCGTTCAACGGCGCGTGGTACGACACGAAGAGCAAGCGCGACGTGCGCTACCGCCATGAGGCGGTGTTCGAAGTGTCCGGCGGCCCGGCGCGCAGCCCGTTCGATCCGGCGTTCAATCCGAAATCGTTGCCGCGGGTGCCGCTGCAGGGTGGTACCAAACTGTCCAACACGCTCGATCAGATGGACAAGCCCGGCAAGTGGGCACGCTACGTGTCTGACGGTAACCCGAAAACCGTCACGAAACCGTAGCGCGCTCGCCGGCCGTCAGGTCGTGCCGCGCATCCTCTCGGTTTCATCCCAGCGATCGACGGCGCGGCGCAGATGTGGAATAACAATGCTGCCGCCGACGATGAGACCGATGCTCATGGTCTCGAACACTTCGTCGCGCGACACGCCTTCTTCGGCGCAGCGCACGATGTGGTAGGTAATGCAATCATCGCAGCGCAGCACGAGCGAGGCGACCAGTCCGAGCAGCTCCTTTGTTTTGACGCTCAGCACACCGCCTTCGTAGGCGCGACCGTCGAGATTGAAGAAGCGATTGATGACCAGATTGTTCTCGCCGAGGATGCGCGTGTTCATGCGCTCACGGAACAGGCGGAACTCCGCGAGGGCGTCGCTTTCCGCGTGATCGTGCGGCGGCGTGCTTGGCATTGGGGTGCCGGGCGTCGGCGTACCGGCCGTCGGCGTACCGGGCGTCGGGGCGTCGGTCACAGCGAATAGTTGCGGAGGGTGGCGAGCGCGGTTTCGAGTGCAGCACGCTGCTGTTCGGTGGGTGAATTGGCCCACAGCTCTTCGTAGCTGGCAATGGCGAGCGCCAGCGCTTCCTTGTCGTGCTCGGCGGCGGCCAGCGAACTCGCGTTGTCGGCCAGCGCGGCCTTGGCCAGCAGATCGTCGGGGAAGCGCTGCGTCACCTGCAACCAGCGGATGGTACGATCACGCTGATTGGATTCCGTAAGGGCCCACAGGTGCCACGCGCCGCGATTGAGCGGGTCGGCGGCGAGGGCGCGTGCGGCCAGTTCCCCGACGAGTTCCGGGCCGCGGCCGGACAGCCAGTAGGCGTTGGCCAGAATGACGAGGGCACGGGCATTGCCGGGCTGCTCGTCGACGACCCGTTCGTAGAGGGGGCCCGCCACCTCCGGCATGTGCAGCCACGGCTCCGCGGCCGCCACGAGGGCATCGGGGGTGACAGTGGCACGGAGCGTATGGAGGCGCTCCATGAGTCCACCGATGTTGCCGGAGGCTTCGTAGGCGCCGACGGCATCGGCGAGCGCGGCCGGGAGGTCGTGAGGAGGAGCGATCATGTCGGGAAAAGTAGATGGGACCGGAGGTCACGGCAGGTCACAGCCCTCACTGACGGGTTGCGCGATTGCCCCCTCATCGTAATACTCCAGTGGTCACGTACGGCAGTTCGACGTGCGCGTGACG
>CANJOX010000442.1 GCA_947475795.1 Gemmatimonadota bacterium | reverse complement strand
GTCCGTTATCCTTCCTGATATGCTACCGGTCCTCTTCGCGCTGCTGCTGCAGGTTAGCGGCCCCGTGTCCTCCGCCCTGCCCGCGCCCACCGCGCCGGGGCAGGACCCGCCCGTGGTGTACTCCGGCCGCGCGCGGCGCATCGACGTGCGCGCCCCACGGCTGAACGACACGGTCACCGTCGACGGCGCGCTCGACGAGCCGGTCTGGCAGCGCGCGAGCGTGCTCACCGATTTCACGTCATACAGCCCCGTGGACGGGCGACCGGCGCAGGATGCCATCGAGGTCCGGGTGTGGTACGCCCCGGATGCGTTGTACGTGGGCATCCGCGCCTTCGCGCCGCCGGGCACCGTGCGCGCCACGCTCGCCGAGCGTGACCGCATCGCGAGCGACGACTGGATCGCGCTGCATCTCGATACGTTCCTCGATCGCCGCCGCTCGTTCGTGTTCGCGGTCAATCCCTTCGGCGTGCAGGCCGACGGCATGCGCACCGAAATGTCGGCCGGACCGGGCGTCTCCCGCGGTGCCCTGCAGGCGGTGGACCTCTCGCAGGATTACGTCTGGCAGTCGAAGGGGCGCACGCTCGACGACGGCTTCATGGTCGAGATCCGCATTCCCTTCAAATCCATCCGCTTTCAGGCGGGCGGGTCGCAGGACTGGGGGCTGCAGATTGTCCGGCAGACGCAGCGCACCGGCTATCAGGACACCTGGGCGCCGGCGTCGCGCACCATGCAGAGCTTCGCGCCGCAGGCGGGCGCGCTCCGGGGAATGACCGGCATGAAGCGCGGGCTCGTGCTCGACCTCACGCCGACCTCCATCACCTCCACCAGCGGCACGCGCAGCAGCACCGGCACCAACACCGGCTGGCAGCGCGGCACGCGCGGTGAAGGCGGCGGTGACGTGCGGTGGGGCATCACCTCCAACTTCACGGTGAATGCCACGGCCAATCCGGACTTCAGTCAGGTGGAAACCGACGTCGGGCAAATCCCCGGCGACGTGCGCTTCGCTAACTTCTATCCCGAACTGCGTCCGTTCTTCGTGGAAGGGAGCGAGCAGTTCGATGCGCCCAACAAGCTGGTGAACACCCGCTCCATCGTGCAGCCGCTCGGCGCGCTGAAGCTCACGGGCAAGATTCCGCGCACCGACATCGGGCTGCTCACCGCGCTCGATGCCGCCACGGGCACGGGCGATGACCGCGCGAATCCGCTGTTCACCATCGTGCGCCTGCGCCGCGACCTTGGCACCGAAAGCACGGCCGGCATCGTGTTCACTGACCGCAGCGTGGGTGGCCGCTTCAATCGCGTGGCAGGATTCGACACGCGCCTGCAGTTCAAGAAGACGTACAGTGTGGAGGCGCGCTATGCCGCCAGCCTCACCGGCGACGGCAACCGCGACAGCACACAGCGCTTCGGCACGCTCTGGGAGGGCAACGTGGGGAGCTCCGGACGTGGCTACGGCTTCCGCTACGCCCTGCAGGGGTTCTCGCCGGGGTTCCAGACGCAGTCGGGGTTCGTGAACCGCGTGGACTTCACCAAAGTGCAGGTTAATCAGCGCGTCACCTTTTTCGGCGCGCGCGGCGGCTGGTGGGATCAGCGCCAGCACTTCTTCAGCGGCAGCACGCTCTGGACGTACGACGCCTTCGCGCGACGCGAGGCGCCCCTCGAAACGTCGCTGTCGCTCGACAACTCGATGACGCTGCGCGGCGGGTGGAAGGTGAGTGTCACGCCCGACCTGCAGCTCATCGACTTCGATCCCCGGCGCTACGCGAGCTACGCCGTCCCCTCGGCCAGCGGGCGCGACACCGTGGCTTTCACCACCAGCGCGCAGCAGGTCACCAGCAGCACGGCGCTGATCGTCAACACGCCGCAGTGGCGGCGGGTGGGCGCCACGATTACCGCCACCACCGGCACCGAACCGGAATTCTTCGAGACGGGCACCGTGCGACGGCGTGATCTCGAAGCACAGGTGGATGTGCGTCCGAGTACACAGGTGCGTATCGGCGCCCTGCTCCGCTACCAGCGCTTCATCCGCGCGCGCGACGGCTCGTTGTTCAGCACCCAGGTGGTGCCCCGCCTGCGGCTGGAGTACCAGTTCTCCCGCGCGCTCTTCCTACGCTTCGTGGGACAGATGGAATCGCGCGACCGCAGCGCCCTGCGCGATCCGGCCACCGAGCGCCCCCTGCTGCGCCGCGCCGCAAACGGAACGTACACACCGCTCTCGGCGCGCAAGTCACTGCTCGGCCGCGGCGATGTGCTGGTGAGCTATCTTCCAAGCCCGGGCACCGTGGTGTATCTGGGCTATGGCACCGGTGTGGATGCCACGGAGACGATGCGCCCCATCGACGTGCAGCGCACGACCGACGGCGCGTTCGTGAAGTTCAGCTATCTCTATCGGGTGCGCAGCACGTCGCGCTGAGCGTTGCCGGTGGCGCTGGGCCTGCTGCTGCTGGCGTCGGTGGTGACCGTGCGTCACGGTGCCTTCGCGTGGGCCGCGTATCCGACGGCCCGATCCACGGAGGCGCCGAGCGCATCGACTCCATCACCCATGGTGTGGACGCTTCCATGAGTACTGCTGATACTTCCCCCGCGGTCCAACTTGTTCCCGGCAACACGTTGATCACCCGGACGCCCGACGAAGGGCGTCACCTGGCCGTGAAAATGGCGCGCCTCATCATCAAGACCACGCAACCCGATGCGGCCGTGCGTGAACGGCTTCGGCCTGCCTACGTCCACTTGAGCGTGTCGTCGGCGATCGGCAGCGTGCGAATGCGCTTACCCGTGGCCGCAAAGATCGCATTGCACACGGCGGGCGCAGCAGGCGGAAGTGCCGGTTCACCCAATCCTGTTGGCGGCGCCGACGACGGGATGAAATGCACATCGACGACCGGCGGCGCATGGTTCATGCGCAGCATCGGATACTTGTTGAAGTTCGTCTGCGCCGCGGCGCCACGCTCGATCGTGACTTTCTGGAACCACGCGGCGCTGATCCCGTCGAGCATCGAACCCTGCACCTGCGCCTCGGCGCCGCTCAGGTTCACGATGGTGCCGGCATCCACGGCCGCGGTGAGCTTCTTGATGGTGAGTGCGCCCGCCTGACTCACCGCGACATCGGCGACGATCGCGACGTAGGCGTTGTTGGCGAAACAGATGGCGAATCCCTGTCCCTCGCCGCGCGGACGCTGCTGTCCCCACTTCGCCTTCTCGGTGGCGAGCTTCAGCACCGCAATCATCTTGTTCGCGTCAAACTTCGGTGATGCTGGCACCGTGGCCAGCAGGTCGAGCGTAAACGCAAGGGGTTCCTT
>CANJOX010000441.1 GCA_947475795.1 Gemmatimonadota bacterium | reverse complement strand
CTTTGCGCTGGCACGGGCCGGCCTTTTGACGTTGCCGCCGAGTGTGAGCATCACGTCGCCGCGCTTTGCGGTGTCCGGCGGCGTGCTCACCGCGGCGTTGCACGATCCGGGTGGTGCCTACGCCTCCGGGCTGGGCGGCACGGCGCGGCTGCGTCTGGGTTCATGGCAGCTGGGTGGTTTCGGGGGGCGCCCCTTCGGGGTGTCGCGCACCGGCACGCTCGCGGCTGGTGACGGGCGACTGGCGGGGAGCTCAGTGGATCGTCCAGCACTCGGTGGGCGGCTGGGCGTGGAAGCACTGCACCTGGAGGACCGGCAGCTCGGGCAGGCGTTGCAGTCGCTGACGCTGCACGGGACCAATCTGCATGTGGCCGGCGGTGAACTCACGGTGTCGGTGGCGGCCCGTCGCTTTGCGGATACGCTCGGTGTGTTCCCGTTGACCGGCGCGCCGCTCGGCGCCGCCTCGCGGGCCCCTTTGACGTATGATCGATCGGTACGACTGGGCGCGTCGTCGGTGTATCGGCTGCAGCGCCCGAACACCTCGTTCGACCTGCGTATCTTGCACGCGCCGGGCGGCAGTCAGTCGTTTTCGCGCTCGGGGAACGACATCAGCGGGAACGTCTCACGGCGCCTTGGTCAGCACCTGAGTGTCGGTGGTGGTGGATGGTACCTGGGGGACCGTGGCGCCCTGATCGGCGAGATGGATGCCGGCGGGTGGTTTTTTTCGCCGTCCGTGTCGACGGCGTCGGGGAACGCGCGGATTGGGTTCGAGGGGCGCGGATCGCAATTCACGGCGCGGACCGGCACGGTGGCGTATCGCAACGACGAAGCGCTGGGTGGGGTGAATGTGGAGCTGCGCCGCAACCGGCTGTTTGCGCGCGCCCGCCTGTCGGGTGGGTCAGCGGTGCGTACGATCGGCATCGATTCGCTGACCGCAGCGCCGATGCGCGGCACCCGCAGCGAGCAGTTGGGGACGGTCGGGCTGGCCGGCTCGCGCGGCACCGTCGAGATGTCATGGACCGCCACGAGCTCCGGCAGCTCCACGCAGTTGATGCCGCCGCAGCAGGCGCTGTCGCTGCGCGCCGAAGGGATCCGACTGCTCACGCTTGGCGGGCAGGACGTCACGTTCACCGCCGAGGGGCAGCGTCTGGCGAGTGGCCCGGCCTATCCGGCTGCGTGGACGTTGCACACCGGCCTCGTGGTGCCGGTGCCCGGCGGCATGACGCTGACGGCATCCGCCGACCGCAATCCATTCCTGATGCTGGCCGGGCGCGGGGGATCCCCGATGGTGTACGCGCTGCAGGTGGACCAGCGGCTGCAGACCCCACGGCTTTCGTCGGAGCGCGCGCGGCGCCGGACGCTGTTCGTGGATGACAACGGCAATGGGAAGATCGATCGCGGTGAGGAGAGCCTGGGGGGCGTGGCGATCCAGTGCGGCAGCGAGGCGACGACCACCGACGGGCGCGGCGCGTTCAGCTGTGCCCCGTCGGAGGTGCCGATGATCGATGTCCGCACGTTGCCGATGGGGATCGTGCCCCCGAGCCGCGAGGCCGCCCGCCGCGGTGACGTGGCGCTGACCCGCGTGGCCCCAGTGACGGTGCAGCTGCGGCTCCCGTCGGCGGACAGCGTCCGCCTCCCGTCGTCGGAGGTGGCCAAGGCGTATGTATCGGCGCGTGATGCGACGGGGACCCGGTGGTACGCGCGCCCCACCGCGAATGCCGCGTTCGTGTTCGACGCGCTGCCGCTGGGGCGCTACACCGTGGACATTGAACAGGGAAGCATGAGCGAACTGCTGGCCGTGGTGGGGAGCGCGCGCGAATTGTGGGTGACCCGCGAGCCACAGCAGGGAGCGCTGGCGATCGATGTGCGCGGTCGGCAAACGCGCATCAAGGTGATCGGTGCGCCGACGACCAAGCCGACGCCAGCACCCACGGGGGCACGCCCGTGATGACGCGCCTGGAGCGCGCCTGCGCGCGTGGCGCGGCGCTGCTGCTGATCGCGTGGCCGAGCGCGGGCGCGCAGACCAGTTGCACGGAGAAGAGCGGCTCGTGCACGACGGCGGCGTTTGAAGTTCCGCTGCTGAACGTGCCCACACTGTCCACGATGAGCATGGGGACCAGCAGCACCTTCGCGCTGATTCCGGCGTCGGGCCTGACCGCCACCGACTTCGTGAATGGGTCCTACAACGCAGCGTCGCCTCTCACGCTGACCGTGAAAACCAACAAGGCCGGTACGCTCACGATGTACGCCACCTCGACCACGTTCAGCGGCACCAGCTGCGGGCTGACATTGGCTGACGTGACATACGCCACCACGTTGGCGGGGGCACGCACCACGGCAATCAGCTCGTCGTCCAGTTCGCCAACCACCCTGCTCACGCTGACGAGTGCCTCGAGCGGAACGGCGGTCTCACTGTACTTCCGAGTGGCGCTGAGCTGGACGGCCGATCCGCCCGCCCCGTCGTGTTCGCTGCCCCTGTCCTTCTCGCTCGTCCCATGACGCGCGTCCTTCGCTTCCGCGCCCTACGGGCGTGCGCCTGCGCGCTGGCCACGGGCACGCTGGGCTCCGTCCTCTTCGCTGCCACCGCGGCGGCGCAGCCGGCGTTAACCGGATCGCCGGTCGTACAGACGAGTGCAACCGCGCTGGTCAACTTCCTGTGGACCACTCAGCCGGGCGTGCTCACGGTGATCCAGAAATCACGTGCCAAGTGCCCCCCGGGCGAGTGCTTTTCGCAGTTCGTGGGCGTGAAGGCCAATGCCGGCTGGCAGTTGCAGGTGAAGCTGATGTTCCCGGGGACGGGCTTTACCGTGGACCTGTCCACACCGACACGGCCATCGACGGCGGTGGCGCGCCTGTCCGCGACCGCGTGGACCCCCGTGAACGTGACCGGCAAGGCGACGGCCAACCAAACTAACGAAGTGACGTTTTACGGCAAAAAGGTCACGGGGCCATCGGGCACGCTGCCCACAGCGACGGACCTCGCGTTGCTGCTGCAATACCAAGTGGTGCGCACGCCCTGACCACGCAGCGGGCAGCCGCGTCGCCGCCCGACCACACCGATCCGAACGCAGAACGGGCGCCCTGACAGGGCGCCCGTTCTGTTTCCTGCACGTGATGGAACGGCTTAGTACATGCCGCCCATGCCGCCGCCGGGGGCGCCATGGCCACCGCCAGCGGGAGCCGACGCTTCCTTCTTCTCGACGATGAGCGCTTCCGTCGTGAGGAGGAGACCGGCGATCGACGCCGCGTTCTGCAACGCGGTGCGGGTCACCTTCGTCGGGTCAATGACGCCGGCCTGCACGAGGTCTTCGTACACGTCGGTGAG